>JANMWH010000154.1:0-8896 GCA_031393945.1 Polaromonas sp.
AGCCGCCATCGCGCGAGTTAAACGCCGTCATGGCGCGCGTGCCGTTGATGCCGACCATCCAGTCGGCTTCAGAGCGTGAACGTGCGGCGTCGGCCAGGCCCTGCATCTGCTTTTCTGTGCGCAGCGTGTCAAACCCATCGCGAATAGCGGCGGGCGTCATCGACTGCAGCCACAGGCGCTTGACCGGGTGCTTGCTTTTAGCGTACTGCTGAATGAGCCTGAAAATCAGCTCGCCCTCGCGGCCAGCGTCGCAGGCGTTCACAATTTTGTCGACGTCCTTGCGCTTGGTCAGCTTGACGATAGCGTTCAGGCGCGTTTTGGTTTTGTCCATCGGCTTTAAATCAAAGTACGGCGGCAGCACGGGCAGGTTGGCAAAGCTCCACTTGCCGCGCTTGACGTCGAACTCTTCAGGCGCCTGAATCTCTACCAGGTGGCCCACGGCTGATGTGACCACCCAGTCGTCGCTTTCAAAGTACTCGTCGTGCTTTTCAAACTTGCCCACGCTCGGCGTCATGGCGCGCACGATGTCTTGCGCGACAGAGGGTTTTTCAGCGATGACGAGGGTTTTCATAAATACTTTTATACCTTTAGACCGGCGCGCTTTGTATGTGAAAAATAGCTCACTACAATCCGTTACTTCGTGCGCGCACGCACGCACACGCATGAATTAACGATACATCAAAAAAATTTAGAGGCAATTCGTCGTGTTAAAAAACCAGATTTCCGGCCGACACAAGGCCTCTAGCGCGCTTGACGCACGGCGAATTCAAACTCGCCGCTCAGGCGTGCACGGCAAAGGTGTGTTCGCGCTGAGCGACCTGGCCGAAGGCGAAACCTTAATTGAATACGTGGGCGAAATCATCAACTGGAAAGAAGCGCTGCGCCGCCACCCGCACGACCCCAAAGACCCCAACCACACGTTTTACTTTCACATTGATGCCAAGCATGTGATTGACGCCAAGCATGGCGGCAACTCGTCGCGCTGGATCAATCATTCCTGCAAGCCCAACTGCGAAGCTGATGAAGAAGGCGGCCGCGTGTTTATTAAAGCGCTGCGCAATATTGAAGCCGGCGAAGAGCTGTTTTATGACTACGGCCTGATCATTGACGCCAAATACACGCCCAAGCTGCTGGCCGAATACCCCTGCTGGTGCGGTGCCAAAAAATGCCGCGGCACGCTGCTGGCACGCAAAGAAAAGCTCAAGGGCAAAGAAGCCAAGGCTTTGGCCGATGTCAAAGCCAGCGCCAGAGCGGTGGTGAAAGCGAAAGCTAAGGCGCAGGCAAAAGAAGCTGCATCCGCGCAAAGCAGCACTTCCGCCAAGGCCGTAAAAGCCAAACCAGCCAAAACAAAAAAGTCGATACGCAAAGGGGACTAAGCCTTGCCGCAAAAACCCAGCCCACTAGCCGCGCGCCCAGAAGCCCTGCCGCGCATCACCTGGCCATTAAATGACCTCCGGCGCACCATAGAACCCGACTTGCCGGGCTTTACCTGCGAGGCGCTGCTGGAAGTCGACTCAACCAATTCAGAGCTGATGCGGCGCTTTAAAGCGGGCCAGCTGGCGCCCACGCTGCTGGTGGCAGAGCAGCAAACCGCTGGGCGCGGCAGAGTGGGCCGGCAGTGGCACAGCGTGCGGGGCGACAGCTTGACGTTTTCGCTCGGCATGATGTTGTCGCCAGCCGCGTGGTCGGGTTTGTCGTTGGCAGTGGGTGTTAGCTTGGCGGAGAGTTTGGACGAAAAGCGGGAAAACAGCGGTGCAGCCGCTGGCGAAGGTGCAATCGCGTCGCATATCGGCCTGAAATGGCCGAACGACTTGTGGCTGGCAGGGCAGATCGGAGGCGAAAGCAAGCTGGCTGGCGTGCTGATCGAAACCGCCGTGTGGGAAGGCATGCGCTACGCCGTGATTGGCGTGGGCATCAACATTCGGCCAGTGCAAATGCCGCCGGGCAAATCTGGCGCCACTGCAGCTGTGCCGCCGGGCCACCTTCAGCAGCTGTTGCCGTTGGCTAACGCCGCTGACGTGTTGCTGCGCGTAGTGCCGCCGCTGGTGCAGACCGTGCAGTCGTTTGCGCTGTTTGGGTTTGAACCCTTTCAAGCCCGCTTTGCCCAGCGCGATGTGCTGGCTGGGCGCTGCGTTGACTTGTCTGACGGCGGGCAGGGCCAGTCACACGGCGTAACGATTGACGGCGCACTGAAAGTGCAAACTGAAAGCGGCATGGTGATAGTTGCCGCGGCTGAAGTGTCGGTACGGCCCGCCCGGCCGACCGGCGGTGCTGCCTCGGGGGATGCGCCTGCATGCTGAGGTTTATCGTCATGCTGCTGGTGCTGGCCAATGCACTTTACTTTGCGTGGAGCCGTGGCTACCTGGCCGCTTACGGCTTTGCGCCGGCAACCCAGTCTGAGCCGCAGCGGCTGGCCCAGCAGATTCGGCCTGAAGCCATGCGCGTAAGTACATTGACCGAGCCGCGCGCCGCCAGCCCGCCCGCCGTGCTGGCCCCCGCTGAGCCGGCAGCCGAATGCTTGCAGACCGGCGTCTACAGCGACGCGCAAAGCGAAAAGCTTGCGGCAGCGCTGTCTATCGCTTTGCCAGCTGGCAGCTGGGCGCTTGAAACCGCGGCAGAGCCCGCCCGCTGGATTGTGTACATGGGCCGCTACGCCGACAGCGATGCCGCCGCTAAAAAGAAAAACGAATTGCGCGGACTCGGCGTGGCGTCTGAACTGGTCAGCGGCGCGCCGCTGGCGCCGGGCCTGTCGCTGGGCGCGTACGCCACTGAGATTGAGGCCAATGCCGAGCTGTCGCTGGTGTCACGGCGCGGCGTAAAAACGGCAAAGGTCAAGCAAGAGCGTGCTGAGCTGCGTGGCCAGCGCCTGAAGCTGCCGGTTGTTAACGCCGCGCTGCGCAACCAGCTGGATGGTTTGAAGCCGCAACTGGCAGGCAAGACGCTGCAGGCGTGTACCGCTTGAGCTGGCGATAATTAGGCCAGTGGATGGGTGCAGCAAGGTACGCCAAACACTATTAATACAATAGCTGCTCGCGCCTGTATTTATTGGCCTAGAGGCCGACTGGGCACTCATTTTGAGCCTTTTTTCGGATTTTGACGAGTTCTGAGCCAAGTTTTTTAACCCCTTACTGTTTCGCCCCTGTTATGAAAATTGCAAAAAACACCGCCGTTACCCTTCAGCTAAAAGTCACCGACGCTGCGGGCAAAGTCATTGAAGATGGCAAGCAGCCCAGCGTGTACCTGCATGGCGGCTACGGCAACACGCTGGAAAAAATTGAAGCCGCACTCGATGGGCAAGCAGCTGGCTACACGCTGGCGCTAACGCTCGCCGCCGCTGATGCCTTCGGCGAACGCGATGACGCCTTGCTGCGGTCGCTGCCTAAAACACAATTTCCGCCGGGCGTGAAGGTAGGCGGCCAACTGGAAGGGCGCGGCGACGACGGCCAAATGACGGTGTTTAACGTCATGAAAATCAAAGGCGACACGGTGCTGCTTGACGGCAACCACCCGCTGGCCGGCAAAACGCTGGCGTTCAACATTAAAGTACTTAGCGTGCGCGAGGCGTCTGAAGAAGAAATAGCCCACCAGCACGTGCACGGCGCGCACGGCCACCACCATTAAAGAGCAGCTTTGAGGGTAATAATTTAGTGTTTTTTAGCCCTTTTTTGGCCCTTTTTAACCCTCGTTTAGCCATCTAGCCTAATAAATACGGGCGCGAGCAGCTATAACACTTATAGCGACTGGTTTGCGCCAAATTCAATGCCCCGCTTTTTCACACCCCAACTTTTAACGCCAGGCAGCACGATTGAGCTGGAGGCATCTAGCGCGCGCCACGTGCAGGTGCTTCGCCTGCAGCCGGGAGATGCTCTAACGCTGTTCAATGGCTTGGGCGGCGACGCCAGCGAAGAAGGTGAATTCAGCGCGGTGGTGCACGCGATGGGCCGCAGCAATGTCAGCGTGGTGGTGGGCGGCTTTATGAAAACGCACGCTGAGGCGGCTCGGCCTGTGCACCTGGCTGTGGGCATGCCCGCCAACGACCGCATGGACTGGCTGGTTGAAAAAGCCACTGAGCTGGGTGTAACCAGCATTGCGCCACTCATGACTGAGCGAAGCGTGCTGCGCCTTTCCGGTGAGCGGCTTGAGAAAAAACTACTTCACTGGCGCGCTGTGGCCACGGCTGCCTGCGAGCAGTGCGGGCGCAGCCGCGTACCGCGGATTCATGCGCCGACCAGCTTGAGCGCGTATTTAAAAACCTTGAGCAACCACCCACCAGCCGCACGCCACGCTCGCTTGCTTTTGTCGCTGCAAGCGGGCACGCAAGCACTGCCAGCGCTAGTGACAGGCAACGACGCATTTACATTGCTCAGTGGCCCCGAAGGCGGCTTAAGCGCTGCTGAAGAAGCCGCTGCGCAGACGGCGGGCTTTGCGCCGATGACGTTGGGCGCGCGCGTGTTACGGTCTGAAACCGCGCCGCTGGCGGCACTGGCTTACTTGCAATTGTTGCCGCGCTGACACTACAGCCGCACGGCTAGCTCGCTCGTAAACGCAACGTAAAGCAGGTTGACGCAAAGCCGCAGTTTTTGCTTTTTGTGACGGGGCTTGTCCTACCCAAAACACCTCGCACCGGGGTTAAGGTTGAGTTAGCTGGCAATTCCGCCGGCCCATTGGCTCAACTTTGGGTCACCCAAGCATGCCGTTTCATTGAAGTTTGCGGCATATTCATGAGGAGTTTCATCATGCATATTTCTAAAATTCTGACCACCACCGTCGCTGCCGCTGCCATGGCTGGCGCACTGACCATGGCTTACGCACAGTCGACTGCACCGGCCGAAGCCCCGCCGAGCCCAGCAGCCCCGGTTGTGCAAAACCAGCCCGCCACGCCAGCTGCGCCTGACGCCACCATGCAAACGCCAAGTGCAGCGCCCAGCACAACGCCGATGCCAGCTGAAACAACCCAGTTTCAGGGCGAGCGCCCAGCCCAGGCTGACCGCAATTAGAGCGGTTTAACCAGCCGCTTGAAGCCGTGACGAGCACCCCCCAAGCAACCGAGCCGCGCCGGAGCGGGGCCGAATTGTTAAGCGCCTTGAAACAAGGTGCTTTGATTGGGGTGGGCGTTGCGGCACTGGCGATTCCGCTGTGGGCGACCTTGCGGCCAGCCCCGCAGCCAAGACTGCCGAGTAAACCGCCGCTGGCTGCAGTGGCCAACGCACCGCGCGTTGCGGTTGATTTTGGCGCTGAAGACGCGTCGCCAGACGTGCGGCACATGGCCAATTGGGTAGTGAGTTCGCGCGACAACCAGGCCATGTTTTTTGTCATTCTTGACAAGCTCAACACTAAAGTTTTTGTATTCGATGCGGCGGGCGCTTTGCGCGGTGCCAGCCCGGTATTGATTGGCGCGGCCAAGGGCGATGATTCTGTGCCCGACATTGGCAGCAAACCCATCAGCAGCGTACAAGAGCACGAACGCACCACACCGGCGGGCCGATTTGTCGGCGAGCCAGGCCGCAACACAAACGGCGAAGACATTGTGTGGGTGGACTACGCAGCGGCAGTGTCTATGCACCGCGTGCGCACCAACGAAAAGGCCGAGCGCCGTTTGCAGCGGCTGGCCAGCCCTGGCGTTGAAGACAACCGCATTTCTTATGGCTGCGTGAATTTGCCCGTTGCTTTCTTTGAGCGTGTGCTGCAGCCCGCATTTGACCAGCGCCGTGGGGTAATTTATGTCTTGCCAGAAGTCAAATCTGCGCGAGAGGTTTTTAAAGCTGCTTACGCTGCCTAACTGAGGCGAGCGGTTTTTGTTGGCATGGGGTGGCTTGGGTTGGCCGCGATGTGCATCACCGCACAAGCGTTGGTTTAAGCGCAACGGCAGAAGTAACAGTCGAGCGGCCCGGTTGTTAAAAAACGTAGATGACACTAGCATTTGTGTATTGGCGTGTGCAGTTGTATTTTTGCAGTTGGGCGCGTTAACTTTCCGCACACGCTTTGTGCGGCATTTGAACGCTTTGCGATCTACCCGCCCACTGCACGCCTGTGAAAACTTTTACCAACAGAAAATTTCCTGCTTTATTTCGGCTACTGGCTGCGCTGACGGTTTTTGTCCTGGGCGCAGCACCAGCTTTGGCGCAAAACGTTAACTTGCAGTGGCTGACCGCCTCGCACGATGTGCAGTTTGCCCTCAGCGACGTGATGAGAACCCAAGACCACCACGGCCTGCCGTTTGCCATCGTTGATAAAAAAGGCGCGCAGCTTTTTGTGTTTGACGGTGCGGGCATTTTGCAGGGAGCTGCGCCAGCACTGCTGGGGCTGGCGCCGGGTGATGTTGAACTTGCCCAACCGGTAGGCGCGACGAATGCAAGCTTGAGCCCCGCAAGGCGCACCACGCCCGCCGGGCGGTTTGTGTCGGAGCCGGGCCGCAACTTGTCGGGTGAAGCCATTGTGTGGGTCGACTACGCAGCGCGCCTGGCCATACACCGCTTGCGGCCTGCCCCCGCGCACGAACGGCGCGCCGAACGCTTGGCCTCCAGCTCGCCAGACGACAACCGCATCACGCTAGGCTGCGTGGTGGTGGAGCCGCAGTTTTACGACGCGGTAGTAGCGCCTGTTTTAGGCAAAGGCTACGGCGTGGTGTACGTGCTGCCTGAAAACGACGCGCTGAAGCAGCTGCACGCCGTTGCACACTGAACGCTTGACGCTTGACGACCGCCCCCCTTTAGCGGCGGCAAGCTAAGCCGATAATCCACGCCATGAATCGCAATTTATGGCTACTGGTCGTTTGCCAAGGCCTGTTTTTAACCAACAACGTCACCTTCATAGCCATTAACGGACTGGTGGGTTTAAACCTGGCGCCTTTTGGCTGGATGGCAACGCTGCCCATCATGGGCTATGTGGTGGGCGGGGCGCTGTCGACCATGCTGGTGACGCACACCCAAACCCGCTTTGGCCGCCGAACGTCGTTTCAAATGGGGCTGGCGGTTGCCGTGCTGTCGGCGCTGGCCTGCTACTACGCGGCTTACAGCAAAAACTTTTGGCTGCTGGTGGGCGCCACACTGGTGGCAGGCTACTACAGCGCCAACGCCCACTTGTACCGCTTTGCCGCTGCCGAGCTGGCCGACGTGTCGTTTAAAGAAAAAGCGATTTCTTATGTGATGGCGGGCGGGCTGATTGGCGCAGTGCTGGGGCCTAACCTGGCGTCGCGTACCCGCAGCCTGACCGACGTGCCCTTTGCGGGTGCCTACCTCGCGCTGGCGGTGGTGGCGCTGCTGGCGATGGCGCTGATGGCGTTTATTAACTTTCCGGACGCCAAGCTGTCGACTGGCGCCGCTACAGACGGCCAGCGCGCCAACACCGGTCGACCGCTGCTTGAGATCATGCGACAGCCGGTGTTCATCATTGCGGCGAGTGCAGGGGCGCTGGGCTACGGCGTGATGAACCTGCTGATGTCGGCCACGCCGATTGCCATGCAAATTTGCGGACTGCCGTTTTCAAGCGTGGCGTGGGTGCTGGAATGGCACGTGATTGGCATGTTTGCACCCGGCTTTTTTACCGGGCATTTGATCAAACGCTTCGGGGCGCTGCCCATCATGGCGATTGGGTTGGGGCTCAATGTGCTGTGCATTGCGATTGCGTTAAGCGGTATTGCTTTTGAGCAATTTCTAGCCGCGCTATTTTTACTTGGGCTGGGCTGGAATTTTCTGTTCACCGGGGCAACCACACTGGCGCTAACGGCTTACCGGCCGGAAGAAAAAGACAAGGCACAGGGCGCGTTGAATTTTTGCGTGTTTGCGGTGCTGGCGCTGTCGTCTTTTGCATCGGGCGTGCTGGTCACCACCCAGGGCTGGACGCTGCTGAACCTGGGCGCATTGCTGCCCATGACCGTAGTGGCCGTGATGCTGGGTTGGCTAGCCAAACGGACACGTCTTCAACCCATCAGTTAACGCGTGTTTGATGCGCTTTTCGAGTACAGTCGGATGGTTTTTTCACTACTTTAGGGGTACATCATGGGTCTACTTGATTCGGTATTGGGTTCGGTGATGGGTGGCCAACAACAACCCGGCGCAGCTGCCGGTGGTGGTGCTGCCATGGGTGGTTTGGGTGGCTTGATCGGCATGGTGGCCAGCAACCCGCAAATGCTGCAAGTCATTACCGGCATGCTCAGCAATGACGGTGGGCAAGGCGGCTTAGGCGGCCTGATGGCCAAGTTTCAACAGGCCGGGCTGGGCGACGCGGCCAAGTCATGGGTCGGCAGTGGCGACAACCACGCCGTGACTGGCGACCAAATGACCAGCGCCTTGGGCGAAGGCACGATAGCTGACCTGGCCGCCAAAATGGGCATGAGCCAAGGCGACGCGGCAGGCTCACTGGCAACCATGCTGCCAGGCCTGATTGACAAGCTCACACCGCACGGCGCCGCGCCTGAAGGCGGCCTCGGCAATTCGGGTGACTTGATGGGGATGCTGGGCGGACTGTTGCAAAAGCGATAGATTTAAAGCGCCGCGAGCGTGGTGACACTGGTAAATTGCGGGTACTGCAAATGGCGCCGAACCGTGCTGAGTGACGCCGCGGTCGCGTAAATTTTTGCTATTAATTATGGAGCTGCTCGCGCCCTAATTTATTGGGCAACAGCCGTTTTTAATCCTGAAAAATAGCTTCAATCGGGTTTTATTCTGGCTCTGGTCACCACTACTTTCCATCTTGCCTGTTCGGCGTTGATGAAGGCGGCGTACTGCGCGGGCGAGTCGCCAATAGGCTGGGCAGTATCGCCGCGCAAGCGTTCGGTAGCCAACGGGTTTTTCATCGCCAATGCGGTCGCGGCGGCTATTTTGTCCACCGCCACTTGAGGCATGTTAGCGGGCGCGTTCAGGCCGTACCACTGTGTCATTTCAAAGCCCGGAAAACC
>JANMWH010000182.1:0-2017 GCA_031393945.1 Polaromonas sp.
CCAAGGGCCCGCGCTTTAGACTGATCGACTTCCAGCCGCAGCACTTTGACCGACTCGTTCCAGTTGTCGTTCACGCCCCGGGTATTGGCGCTTTCGCGAAATATTGCTTTGACCTCGTCCGCGCGCTCGCGCAGCACAAGCGGGTCGCTGCCCACCACACGGAACTGCACCGGGTAAGGCACGGGCGGGCCGTTCGGCAGCAATTTCACGCGGCCCCGAACTTCAGGGAACTCTTGCGCCATCAACGCTGGCAGCTTGATGCGCAGCGACTCCCGTACCTTCAGGTCTTGCGGCAATACGATGAACTGCGACACATTGGTTTGCGGAAAGACCTGATCCAGCGGCAAATAAAAGCGCGGCACGCCTGACCCTACCCAGGTGCTAACGGACGTTACGCCCTCTTCTTTGAGTAGCCTTGCCTCAACGCGCTTGGCAGTCGCCTCGTTGGCGGCAAATGAGGCGCCTTCGGGAAACCAGATGTCCAGCATGATTTCTGGTCGGCTTGAGTCAGGAAAAAACTGCTGCTGCACCTTGCCCATGCCCACAATGCCGAGCGCAAAAATGAGCACCGTTGCACCGATGGTGACCCAGCGGTATTGCACGCACCAGTTCACTGCTTTGCGAAATACGTTGTAGAAGGGCGAGTTGAACATTTCGTGACCTTCACCGCCTGCACTGTGCTCGCTAATGTCATCTCTCGCTTTTTCCACCACATGGTCAGGTTTTTTAAGCAGCAGCGTGCCCAGGTACGGCACGAAGTACACCGACACAATCCAGCTCAGCACCAGCGCAATGACCGTTACCGCAAAAATCGCATAGGTGTATTCGCCCGTCACAGATTTCGCCAAGCCAATTGGCAAAAAGCCTGCAGCAGTGATCAACGTACCAGTCAGCATCGGCATGGCGGTAACGTCATAGGCAAAGGTAGCAGCGCGCACTTTGTCGTAGCCCTCTTCCATTTTGCGCACCATCATTTCAACCGCAATGATGGCGTCGTCGACCAACAAGCCGAGCGCGATGATGAGCGAGCCAAGCGAAATTTTATGCAGCCCAATGCCAAAATAAAGCATCGCTAAAAACGTCACGCCCAACACCAGTGGAATGGTGATGCCCACGACCAGCCCCGGCCGAATGTCGATGTAGTAGCGCTTGTACAAAGGCAAGCGCTGGCCGGGTAGCGTTGAGCGCTTGTGAAAGCCCAACGCGATAAAGCTGACCGCCAGCACAATAACGACTGCTTCAATCAGTACGCTGACAAACTCATTGACCGACGTAGCCACGGCCGTAGGCTGGTCTTGTATTTGCACCATCTTGACGCCAGCGGGCAGGCTTCGGCCGACTTGAGCAGTCAATGTTTTAAGTGATTTGCCCAGCTTGATGATGTCGCCACCCTTGATCATGGACACACCAATAGCAATGACTTCTTTGCCTTGGTGCCGTACTTTTATCTGCGGTGGGTCGACATAGCCCCGCTTGATCTCTGCAATGTCACCAAGCCGAAGCTGGCTGCCCGCCGCGCTGGTGCCAGCGCCGTAACCGGCACCGCGAATCGGCATGGCACGCAGCTCTTCAATGGCCAAAAATTGCCCCGCTACCCGCACCTGCACCACATCAAGCGGGGTTTGCAGCGCGCCACTAGACTCCACCGCGTTTTGCTGGGCCAATTGGCTGAGCACCTGATTGAAGTCCAGCCCCAATTGCGCCAAACGCTTTTGCGAAATTTCGATAAAGATTTTTTCGTCTTGCGCGCCAAACAACTCCACTTTGGACACGTCTGGCACCCGCAGTAACTGCTGGCGTACATCGTCTGCAAAAGTTTTTAGTTCGGCATAGTTAAAGCCGTCTGACTCCAGCGCATAAATTACGCCGTACACATCACCAAACTCGTCGTTAAAAAATGGCCCTTGCACCCCAGCGGGCAAGGTGGCGCGCATGTCGCCAATTTTCTTGCGCACCGTGTACCAAGTGTGGCTTACGTCCGCGCCCTTGATAACGTCTTTGACCTGAAAAATAATCT
>JANMWH010000199.1:0-1690 GCA_031393945.1 Polaromonas sp.
CCTTGACGTGTTTACTTTGTTTGCTTCGTGTGGGATTCCAGCAAGACCCTGATTTTCTCAAGCTCCTTCTGCAACACCTCAGCATCTGGCCGACTTCGGCGTGCGTCAGGCTGCTGAGCATTAAATCGATGATGATTAAGCACCGCAAACGGCGGTGAAAAAGCAGCAAGTCAACCCGGTACCAGGTCTGGTCAATGCGCAGCCGACGTTGCCTGCCGACAAATGTGAAGTCGCTGCCGAGTTCAAGCAAGAAATCTTCAAGGCGGTGAATCAGCGCTTGTTCAAGCTCTGATTCTGAATATTCGTCCTTCAGGTTTAAAAACTCGAGCACATAGGGGTCTTTAACTGCTTCGTCTGGGCTGATGGCATCTTCAGGCTTGGCCACTGCACCCTTGGTCAGCATGGCGGCTTTGTTTTTAGACAGCGCTGTGCGCTCGTAAAACTGGCTCCCAATCTGGCGGTCTAGCTGGCGAACGCTCCAGCCGCCGCGTAAAGCCTCGGTTTCATAGAACTCTCTGGCGTAGTTGTCTTTCAATGCCACCAGCCGCATGTAAGAGGACCAAGGAAGGGGAAAGACCTCTGCCAGATCATGGAGTCTGAATTTCCGAGGCGCTGTCTCGGAAATCTCGAGCGGCCCATTGCCAGTCGAAATCCGAGACAGTGTCTCGGAAATTCTCTCTACCGGGTAAGCCCCGTAAAAGCGGCGCATGTTTTCCAAGTTGTCTGCGCTGAAACCCCTGCCAAACTGCAGCATCAAGTCCGATGACAAGCGCTCGATAAGCTGTTCGCCATAACCCGTTCGGCGCTTGCCTTTTTGCTCGGCCTCGACAATATGGCGGCCGATCTCCCAATAACTGGCGGTCATCAGTGAGTTGACGTTGCGAGCAGCGGCTTGCCTTGCGCTGTTGACCAGGCTAACAATCGCGCTGCGAATATCACCGTAGCCCGCAGCTAAATTAACAGACTTCGGGCCGGACTTAGCGGCCAGTTTTGATGCGACCGGTTTCAATGCAGATTTCATATTGGTATTGAGGATAAATCAAACCTCATCCATAAACCGCACCTTCACACTCTTTCCCTTTACGCCGCCATTGCTCAACTTTTGCTGCGCCAAGCTGGCCATGCTGCGCTCAATCGCTACGTAGGTTGAAAACTCGTTCACGTTGATTTTTCCGACTTGTTCACGCGTGAAAGCCGCAACTCCGCCATCCACTCCAGTTAACGCGCCCAACACGTCGCCCGCGCGGATTTTTTCTTTGCGGCCACCGACAATTTGCAGGGTGACCATGGGCGGCAGCAGTGGGTCATTGCTGGCTGGGGTTAGCTCTGTCAGCTTGTGCCACACACTCTCCAGCTTTTGCATCACTTCAATTTTGCCGACGTAACCCATCTCGTCCATGCTGGCCAGGCTGATGGCCACGCCTTCTTCGTCAGCTCGGCCAGTACGGCCAATGCGGTGGATGTGCACTTCAGCATCGGGGGTTACGTCCACATTAATAACCATAGCAAGCTGCGCAATATCCAAGCCGCGTGCAGCAACATCTGTTGCCACCAATACTGAGCATGAACGGTTGGCAAACTGCACCAGCACCTGGTCACGCTCGCGCTGCTCCAGCTCGCCAAACAAAGCCAGTGCGCTAAAACCCTGGTCTTTTAAATACGCCACCAGCGCGCGGCATTGTGATTTGGT
>JANMWH010000208.1:0-4526 GCA_031393945.1 Polaromonas sp.
GCAAGGGATTTCCTGGCGCCACAAGCTAACTAACATGTCCAGTTCCCGTGCGGCATTGAACGCTGGATCTTCGTTGGGTTTGACCATATCGAGTATTTCGAAGAGAAAGTTGGTCTCGCCGTGCGCGACCCAGTCCTGCGCCAGACGCGCATTGCGATGCTGTCCATGCTGCAGTTCAAAGCGATGCCGGTTGAGTGTGCCCTGCGCGTTCGTACTTCCGGCAACCAACGCCCGGCCCGTGATCTGGTTACGGATCGCATAGACACCAGCTCGGGTTTTCGTCTCCAGATACTGCCGTTTCAGCGTTTTTCTGTTTGTCATCATCAATCCTTTTTGTTCCAAATGAGTCACGGCGCAAGCGACGCTACTTCTGTCAGCGACAGTGGGTAAGCCAGGCGCCTGACGTAATCGCGAACGTCAATCGGCCAAGCTTCGGTCTGTTCACGGAAGTTTGCCGCGTCGTTTGCGAACAGCGCACGCGAGGCCTCTTCAAAGCCGGCCATAGCACCAGCCATGACTGACATGAAGTGATAAGCACATTCAGTCTCCCGGCGTTGCCGGTCTCGGTCCACGTTGGCCCGGCGCGCCTGATCAACCAGTTTGCGCAAAGTCACTGATGCTCCTCCTGTCTGTGTAGCCAACCAATCCCAGTGGCGCGGCAGTAGCGTGACTTCTCGCGCAACAACGCCAAGCTTTGGCCGCCCACGGCTACGTGGTTCACCGGATTCCCCGGAATCGATCAGTGCCGATTCGTCTCCTCGAAGCCGGCACCCCTCTGGAGGCAGACATGCCAACATTTCGGCATCGCTTCCCCGAATGTCAATTTCGACAACTTGGCCTGTCTGGTCGCAGAAGGTCAGCAGTGGACTGGGTACGTCGGAAGCTAGTGCGTGCCTAACAGCTAATGCATTGACCGGCAAGCTGCCAGAGGCGATACGCTTGTGGCCGTTGAAGCTGGTGTAGGAGGGAGTAGCGGTATCAATCACGGTGAGATCGGTTTTGAATTGAAAGATCGAATAATACCCGGATTAAATTAATTTGTCAATAATACCCGGGTAAAATTTGTGATTGCACTCTGTGATTGACGCATCAGTACCTCCAAGGCCCGCACTCTGTTGTGCCCGATCAAACCAATGTGTCGGGGATGAAGAACGTCAATGAGATTGGCAAATTGCGCCATGCCGCTGCACCCAATGTCACGAAGGCGTTCAGTTCTGAAAGAAATGTGACCCTCGAAAGCTGTTACCGACGAAAGACCGCAACCGCTTCAATGCCGTCGTTGCAGGATGCGCAGACGCGGCCACTGGCAAGCATGGCGCATGCTCACTTTGCAACACTGTCCGAATTCAAGGCGCGATTTTCCAGACTAGCGCTGGCTGAATTGGCATTGAATGCGGTTGTGGTGGAATAGACCAAGCTTTTGCGAGGCACAGATTCCTAAGTCCCGATGGAATGGGTGACTGATCACATCCAAACAGCCCGCCAAAGCATCACCGCGCCATCCCAAGCATTCAGCTTGGGCCGGTGCCGCAGGGTGGCAAAGCCAAGCTGCTCAACTTTTTCGGCAATTCGCAAACCACCTTGTACCACCAGCCTGAGCTCCCAGCCCGCACGGCCCGGCACTTTTTTCACCAGCGGTGCGCCTTGCTTCATCAAGGTTTGCGCCCATTTCAGGTTGGCTGCTACCAGAGCGGTGGTGGCTGGGTTTACGTCCCGCTGAAGCAACTGCGACTCATCAACGCCGTTTTTTGCAAACCCGTCAGCAGGCAGATAAATGCGGCCGTTCGCAATGTCAACGCTCAAGTCTTGCCAAAAATTAATCAATTGCAGGGCTGTGCAAATGCTGTCGCTTTGGGCGAGCGATTCAGCGTCGGTGACTTTGTACAAATGCAGCAGCAAGCGCCCCACGGGGTTGGCTGAGCGGCGGCAATATTCCAGCAGTTCGCCTTGGTTGGCATAGCGAGTTTTGACGACATCTTGCTCAAAAGCGCTGAGCAAGTCTTCCAGTAAATTTACAGGCAGCGCGTACTGCGCGATTGTCTGGCCTAGCGGCGTAAAAATCGCCGACCAGCGATTGGACGTTGGCACACCTGCTGCACAGGCTGCCAGGTCAGTTTGGTAAGCAGCGAGGTCAGCCAAGCGTTGTTCAGGTGATGCATCGCCTTCATCAGCCAAGTCATCGGCAGTTCGCGCAAACCAATAAATGGCGGCAATGGCTGGCCGCAGTGCTGGCGGGCACAAAAACGAAGCAACCGGAAAGTTTTCGTAGTGCTCGACACCATGGATTGGGTTGGGGCCTAAGGACATTGGCGAGATTGTCGCTTGACAATTTTGCGCCTTTATTTTAAATTACTAACCAGTCAGTCAGTAATATGAATTTATCTGAAATCACCATGAAAACATCCCATTTCCACACTAGCAGCGCCTTGGCGTTAGCACTTATGTTGCTGGCGGCTTGCTCTAAGCCTGCAACACCAGAGGAGCCGGTAAGGGCCGTCAAAGTCATGACGGTAGGTGTAAACGCTTTTTCGTCGGGCTACGAGTTTTCGGGTGAGGTCAAAGCGCAGCTTGAAAGCCGTCTCGGCTTCCGGGTGGGCGGCAAAATCATCAAGCGGCAGGCAGAGCTTGGCCAGCGCGTCAAAGTTGGGCAGGTGCTGGCGCAAATTGATCCGCAAGACTACAAGCTGGCCTTTGATTCGGCTCGGGCGCAGTTGCGTGCCGCTGCTACCAATCGCGATCTGGCTGCGGCGGACTACAAGCGCTACAAAGAACTCAAAGAGCAAAACTTCATCAGCGGTGCAGAACTTGAGCGGCGTGAAAGCGTGCTGAAGGCCGCCCAAGCCCAGGTTGACCAAGCCCAGGCGCAGGTGGCGGTGCAGGGCAATCAGGCAGGCTATGCATCACTGGTGGCCGATGTGTCTGGCGTAGTGACGGCAATTGAGGCCGAGCCTGGCCAGGTGGTGGCCGCTGGCGCGCCTGTGGTGCGTATTGCCGCAGACGGCCCGCGCGATGTGGTGTTTTCAGTCCCAGAAGACAAGGTAGCTGGTATTCAACCCGGCATGCCCGTCAAGGTGCGCGGCTGGGCGCAAGACGCACAAGCAGCTTTGATGACGGCCAAAGTGCGCGAGGTTTCTGCCAGCGCCGACCCGGTCACCCGTACCTATTTGGTCAAGCTGGCACTGAGCGGCGACGGCACGCCGCCCCCGCTGGGCGCTACGGTTTATGTGCTGCCCGAGGGGCTGGGCGGTGTGCAGGGCATGCCGGTTATCAAGCTGCCTACCAGCGCGCTCAGGCGCGACGGCCAGGCCAGCGCCGTGTGGGTGCTGGACAAAGCCAGCATGACGGTGAAATCACAAACCGTGCAAATCGCCACAGCTGACGGTAATGAGGCCGTGATTGCCGCAGGCCTGCAGCCCGGCATGCTGGTGGTCAGCGCGGGTGTGCATGTGCTGTCACCGGGTCAAAAAGTCACTATTTATGCTGAGAAAGTGGCTGTAGCCCAGGAGAATCGGGCGCAAACAGCTATTAATCCGATAGCAAGTGACGCGGCTGCCGTGAAGCTTGCTGCATCTGCTGCGCCAGCCGCGGCCAGTGCAGCGTCAGTTCCTGCAGCAAAGTAGGCCAGCATGACACCGAACCCAGATCCATCGGGCGCTGGCCCATCGAAATTCAATGTGTCCAAGTGGGCACTAGACCACCCCGCGCTTACCCGTTACTTGATGCTGGTGCTAATGCTGCTCGGCTTTGCGGCGTATTTTCAGTTGGGGCAAGACGAAGACCCGCCGTTTACGTTCAGGGCCATGGTGGTGCGCACTTATTGGCCGGGCGCTACGGCGCAGCAGGTAGCAGAGCAGGTCACCGACAAGATTGAGCGCACGCTTCAAGAAGTGCCTTACGCCGACAAAATTCGCAGCTATTCCAAGCCTGGCGAGTCGCAGATTATTTTTCAGGTCAAAGACGTTATCAAGGGCGCGGACGTTAGCAACACTTGGTACACAGTGCGCAAGAAAATTGGCGACATGCGCGCCACCTTGCCGGCTGGGGTGCAAGGCCCGTTTTTCAACGACGAGTTTGGTGATGTGTACGGCGTGATTTATGCGCTGGAGTCAGACGGCTTTAACTACGCTGAACTGAAGACCTTCGCAGACGATGTACGCCAGCAGTTACTGCGCGTGCCAGACGTGTCCAAAGTGGAGTTTTTTGGCGCAAACGACTAAAAAATCTTTATCGAAATTTCGCAAAAACGACTGGCGCAATTGGGGCTGGACTTCAATCAGGTGCTTAGCCAATTGGCCCAGCAAAACGCGGTGGAGTCTAGTGGCGCGCTGCAAACCCCGCTTGATGTGGTGCAGGTGCGGGTAGCGGGGCAATTTCTGGCCATTGAAGAGCTGCGTGCCATGCCGATTCGCGGTGCCGGTTACGGCGCTGGCACCAGCGCGGCGGGCAGCCAGCTTCGGCTTGGCGATATTGCTGAAATCAAACGAGGCTATGTCGACCCACCGACGATAAAAGTACGCCATCAAGGC
>JANMWH010000212.1:0-4166 GCA_031393945.1 Polaromonas sp.
CTACTGAATCAATAGCAAATCACATCAACTACGTGGGTGTGCTGTGTGTGGAGTTTTTCATCGTCGATGACGGCACCGAACATGGCGGCTTGGTCGTCAATGAAATGGCGCCGCGCCCGCACAACAGCGGCCACTACACCATGGACGCTTGCGATGTGTCGCAATTCGATTTGCAGGTGCACGCCTTGGCTGGCTTGCCACTGCCTGAACCACGCCAGCATTCGTCAGCCATCATGCTGAACTTGTTGGGCGATGTGTGGTTTGACTTGAGTGGCAAACCGCGCACGCCAGACTGGGCCGCCGTGCTGGCCCTGCCCGGTGCGCATTTGCATTTGTACGGCAAGCAGGGCGCGCGCCGCGGTCGCAAGATGGGGCACTTGACTATTACTGGGGCAAATGTTGCGGGCGTAAAAGCAGTTGCATGCCAAGCTGCGGATATTTTGGGTCTGCTCGGGCTGGACGCGTGAAAACATGACGGCCAAGGCGACTGTTGAACAAGCCGCAAAGCGCATACGCGCGGGCGATCTCGTTGCGTTCCCTACAGAGACGGTGTACGGCCTGGGCGCTGACGCATCGAACGACGCAGCCGTTGCCAAAATTTTCGCGGCCAAGGGGCGGCCCGCCGATCACCCGCTGATTGTTCATATCGCCAGCGCCGCGCAAGTAAGCGACTACGCCAGCAGCGTGCCGCCATTTGCTCAAGCGCTAATCCAGGCCTTCTGGCCCGGCCCCCTCACCGTTATCTTGCCGCGCAAGCCCGGCGTGGCCACTGCTGCGGCTGGTGGGCAAAACTCGATTGGTCTGCGTTGCCCTGCGCACCCGTTGGCGCTTGAATTTTTAAAGCTGTGCAACACCGGCGTTGCCGGGCCCAGCGCGAACAAATTCGGCCGCATTAGCCCCACCACGGCCCGGCACGTGGCCCAAGAGTTTGGCGATAGGTTGATAGTGCTTGACGGCGGGCCCTGCAAAGTCGGCATTGAGTCAAGCATCGTCGACTGCACCCGTAGCCAGCCGGTACTGCTGCGGCCCGGCGTGCTGACCCGCGAGCAACTCAGCGCTGCCTGCGGGCAGCCGGTGTTGAGTGCCGACGAGCAACCCGATACCGCTCCGCGCGCGCCAGGCACGCTCGAATCGCATTACGCGCCCAACGCAAAAGTGCGATTGATGCAAGCAGGTGCGATTCAAACAGCACTCGATTTACTGGGCGCAGACGCAGCGCACATTGCCGTGTACGCCCGCAGCATTGTGCGCATTCAATCTGCCAAAGTCTTGTATCGCCGCATGCCCGACGACGCGCTGGCCACAGCAGAGCAGATGTTTGCAGTGCTGCGCGATTTTGATGCGCAAGGGGTGAAATTGATCTGGATTGAGCCCGTACCTGGCGCTGCTGATTGGGACGGCGTGCGCGACCGCTTGGCAAGGGCGGCGGCGAGTTGAATTAAGTCGGATCGTAGCTACACTTAAAGCATGCGTCCTTCTGAAGCTCTTCACCTACACCGCTCTCGCATTCGCGAAATTGCGTTAAGTCATCGCGTCAGCAATGTGCGGGTATTTGGTTCAGTATTGAGCGGCGCCGACGACGCCAACAGTGACCTTGACCTGCTGGTGGAGCCAACTCCACAAACCAGCCTGATGGACATTGCAGCGATTCGCTTTGAGCTGAAAAAGCTATTGGGAATAGAGGTTGATGTGTTGACGCCGAATGGTTTGCCAGCGAGCTTTCGTGAAACGGTACTGAGGCAGGCTGTTGCCGTATGAACCGTGCGAGCGCGCAACGCTGCAACGATTACTTGCGCCACATTGTGGAGGCCATTGATACGATTCAAGGCTACACGGCGGGCTTGGATGCCGCTGCTTTTATTGCTGATCGAAAAACTTGCGACGCTGTTATTCGCAACCTTGAAATCGTCGGCGAAGCCTGCAACAACGTGACAAAGCATCACGCTGCATTTGCGGCAGCGCACTCGTCTATCCCCTGGGGCTTTGCTTATGAAATGCGCAACGCCTTGTCGCATGGCTATTTCAATGTAGACCATGCGATTGTTTGGCAGACCGTGCAAGGCGACTTGCCGTCGCTTCGCGCGCAAGTTGCCAGCTTGCTTTGATTGCTTCGTTTTGCCCGCACCAGCATTGGCCAAAAGCGCAAACGATGCGACGAGTGGTCTGTCCGTGTGTCATGCTCCGTGTCCCCCTACCTTCGGTCCCCGCCTTAATCTGCGCCTGACACACGGACAGACCGCTCTCTAAGGCGAAGTTCCAACACGAATGCAATCTGTTTGTATGCTCTTTTTCGAGGATCAGCTTGTGCGCCCCTTAGACCTTGCAGCAACACCTCACGGTATTTTTGGTTTGACTAAATACTTAAAAAAGCGGTTTGCCCAGGCGTCCTGCGGAGGTCAAGGCGGAGGGCGAAGCCCGGGGGACACGTAGCAGGGTGCTTGGGCGAACCGCTGCTGTAAGCATTGTGGACGAACCAACACCGACATGGGCAAACCGCTGCTGCACCCATCTTTACCAACCAATAGCCGACATGAGCAAACTAGCCCACACCCGCCTGAAAATCTACAAAACCATCGCCCGCCAATTGCACGGCCAGGTACCGTGCTGGGTGTGCGGCTTGCATGTTGAGATAGGCGATGCAACGCTGGAGCACATTCAACCGCTGAGCGAAGGCGGCAACAGCCATGTCGAAAATCTGGCCATCAGTCACGCGGCGTGCAACCAACAGCGTCACGCCAAGTCCCCGGCGGCGTAATCAAGTTGACTTCAGGGCTGCCGGAGCGCAGCTAGACGGGCCACTGTAAGAAGTCACGGCGGTGTTCGACAAATACTTTTGTGCGCTGTTCAGGCGCGCATTCAATCTTTATCAGGAGATCCACCATGACTTTTTTACGCACGCTTGGCCTGACCGTTTTGTTGGCTGCTGGCACACTGGCCCAAGCCGCTGACGGCATGGTGGAGATAAAAAGCCCATACAGCGCCGCAGTCACCATGACGCGCTTGGAAGACGCTGCCAAACAACGCGGCTTGGTGGTGTTTGCACGCATCGACCACGCAGCGGGTTCCGCCAAAATCGGCAAAACGCTGCGCCCGACAGAGGTGCTTATTTTTGGCAATCCGCAAGGCGGCACGCCATTGATGGAATGCGCGCAAACCGCAGGCATTGATTTGCCTTTGAAGGCGCTGGTGTGGGAAGACGCGGCGGCCCAAGTTTGGGTTGGCTACAACGACCCCGCGTTTTTGGTGCAGCGCCACGGCGCGCCGCAATGTGCAGTGGTCGACAACTTGCGCAAAGCACTGGCCGGGCTGGCTGACACCGCTGTAGCCAAGTAAAAGCGCATGTCCAGTTAGCGCGTGTCAGTTTGGCGGCTTGCCGCTGAAGGTGAGTTTCATCACCAAAATTGCAATCGCCAATGCCAGCGTAATGGCGTTAGCCACCACAATCGGCCACGCACCCATCAACAGGCCGTATACCAGCCACAGCGCCACGCCCACCGTAAACGCACTGTACATACCGAGCGACACACCGCTGACGTTGCGGGTTTTAAAAATCAGCCACACCTGCGGCACAAAGCTGGCCGTTGTCAGTATGGCGGCAACGGTGCCAATGATGTCGACGGTGCTGGGCGCCATGCCTACTTGCTGCCTTCTTTCACAGCCCAGTCCACCAACGCCTCAAGCGCCGGGCGGGCCGCCGCCGCGTTCGGGTGATTGATCACACTGACCACCACCAGGCGTCTGCCGCTTGGCGTGTGCACGTAGCCAGCCAGCGCCGTAGCGTCGCGCAGCGTGCCGGTTTTCAGGTGGGCGAGGCCTTGCGACACGCGCGACTTGCTGCGCCGCAGCGTGCCGTCTACGCCGGTAATCGGCAGCGACGTCATCAGCTCGGGCATCACACTAGACGCATACGCGGCTTGCAACATGCGCGCCAGCCCTTGGGGCGTGATGCGCTCTTGGCGCGACAAGCCCGAGCCGTTGTCCAGCGTGGGCAGATCTTGCTCGCCAAAGCGCTCACGCCACCAGCTGCGCACCACCTCGCGTGAGGCTTCAAAACTCGCTGGCCCCGTGTTGGTGTTGCCTACGCGCGGCAAACTCAGCGTTAAAAAAAGCTGCTGCGCCATCACGTTGTTGCTGTATTTATTGATGCCTTCAATCGTGTCGGCCAG
>JANMWH010000225.1:0-5499 GCA_031393945.1 Polaromonas sp.
GTTTGCGCTGTTGGATGAATTCTTGAGAGCCAGAGCTTCGCAGGGGCTGACCCAGGCGCAGGTAGCGGAAAAGATCGGTACCACGCAGTCTGCGGTGGCCCGGATGGAATCAGGCAGCGGAAAACATTCACCTTCTCTGGCAACCCTGTCCAGGTATGCCGAGGCGCTTGGTTGCAAGCTGGAGATTCGGCTGATTCAGAATGCGCGATCAGCAAGAAATTTAAGTGGGCGTTCCAACAGTCGCGCTACGCGCGCTGTTGGACTTTGATGTCATCGTTCATGAAGGAGCGGCAGTGGCTTGCGGTCATGGTCGGTACGCTTGGGGTGTACTTTCTTGTCCATGCCTTGATGGCGGGCTACGCGTTGTACATGGCTACCGAAGCGTTGCGTCCGCCGATGCCCGCAGACCTCCCGTACTTACCTGAATTGCGTGGGTACTACCCTACGCTCGTTTTTCTATGTGTCGCCGTGGGCGCTATTAGCGTGCTGAGCCTGACGGCTTGTGTCGCGTTCTATTGCAACTCCAGATGGGCTGTGTACCTTTGGGGTGCTGCCAGCCTCGGTTTGCTTTTGTGTGTCGGCCTTGCTGTCGCGTCTAATGGCGTACCTTGGACATACTATCTTTTTGAGGTTGTCGCAGTAAGCGCGTCTTGGTGGTACGTTCTTCGTCTCAGGCGTGTCAGTCATGAGCGATAACATGCCAATTGACAACAATCGGATCAAATTTCAATTGATTCGCTCCTATTTTCATAGCTGCTCGCGCACACAGTCGTCGGCCAAAAGCCCTAAAACATAGGTGAAATCCGCCTGAAAACTGCGCTTTGAGGCAACCAGCCAGTCAACGCTGAGTCAAAAAGCAGCTTGAGACCCCAAAAACAGCCGTTTTAAGGTATTAAAAGTGACTTTAGGCCAATGAATACGGGCGCAAGCAGCTCCTGAATTAGTAGCGACTGCAAGTCAGCGCCAAGCCCTTAACCCCCAGCCGTCAACCGCTTCGGCGTGATCTCGACTGAATCAGCTGTGGTACTCATCCACACGGTGCCGTCTTGCACCGTCACTTGCAGTTGCATGCTGCGCTCGGCGAGCTTAGCCAGCGCCTGGCTTTGCGCCGCTTCAATCTGCCACACCACGAGGTTACTGGCGCGGGTGAGTTTGGTTTCAATGCCTTTCCACCACACGGCGGTGCTGCTTGAAAAGCTGTAGGCAGTGACGCGGTTTGCCTTGCCTGCTGCTTTCATCAGGCGTTTGTCGTCGGGCTGGCCCACGTCTATCCAGTGCAAAATTTGCTCGGTGTAGTCCTTGTGCCACAGCGCGGCCTCGTCCACGTCCCACAGGTCTTTGGCAAAGTCCAGCTTGCCGTTTTTGTCGTCAGCGGGCACATTCAATGCAAAGGCCAGCAGCCGAATCATCATGCGCTCGTCGGCCTCTGATGGGTGGCGCGCAATGATCACATTGTGGTCGGCGTACACGTTGCGGTCCATGTCAGCGATGGCTAATTGGGCTTTGTAAATGGTGGCTTTCAGTGCCATAGCGGTCTTCTTTTTTTCACTTCGATCCCTATATTGGAACAGAGCGCGGCTCTTGTGGCGCGCAATCTCAGTGGGTACCGTTTTCTTATGTCAATCAAGCTCTCAGTTCTAGATCAATCCGTGGCAGTAATGGGCCTAGCTGAGGACGCGTCTATTCGCCAAACCCTCGGCCTGGCGCAGCATGCCGAGACACTGGGCTACAACCGGTTTTGGGTCAGTGAGCACCACGGCCACCCGAGCATTGTTGGCTCGGCCCCTGAAGTATTGATGGCTGCTATTGCCGCCACCACCAGCCGTATTCGCATCGGCAGCGCGGGCGTGATGTTGCCGCACTATGCACCGCTGAAAGTCGCCGAGCAGTTCCGGGTGCTTGAAGCGCTGGCACCAGGCCGCATCGACTTGGGCGTGGGTCGCGCACCGGGCTCAGACATGCGCACGGCGCGGCTTTTGCGGCAAAGCCCGCAGCAGTCAAGTGATGATTTTCCAGTTCAGGTACGTGAATTACAGGCTTGGGTATCGGGTATTGACATGCCAGCAGGCCACCCCGGCCATGGCGTCACCGCCAACCCGACCGGGCCTACAAGCCCCACGGTGTGGATGTTGGGCAGCTCTGACTACGGCGCGCAGCTGGCCGCGCACTACGGCCTGCCGTATGCATTTGCTTATTTCATCACTGACGGGCAGGGCGCTCATCAAGCACTTGATTTATACCGCCAGCTGTATCGCCCCAGTGCATTGCACCCCAAGCCGCAAGCTGTGCTGTGCGTGTGGGCGCTGGCCGCTGACACAGAAGCTGATGCGTGGCACCAATTTACAAGCCGCGAGCGTTGGCGGCTCGACAGAAACCTGGGCTCGATTGGGCCACTGCCCTCGCCATCAGACGTTGCCGCGCACCCCTACAGCGCAGCAGAGCAGGTGCAGGTTGACCAACTGCGCGCCAACGCATTGGTCGGCAGTGGCCCACAGGTAGCCTCCAAGCTGCGGGCGCTAGCTGAGTCGCTTGAAGTTGATGAGCTGGTGGTAATCACTTGGGCGCATGACGAAGCCGTGCAGCGGCACTCTTATGAATTGCTGGCGCGCGAGTTTTTATAATAAGCGTGCACAGCGATTATTCGCAGTCGAATCGGGTTGTGCAGCATTCAATTTTTAACTACAAACGAGACAACCCAGCCCATGACCACCCAACTTTTTAACACCGCCATCGCCGGCAGCCTGCCCAAACCCGCCTGGCTGTCCGAAACCAACAAACTCTGGCCACAATGGAAGGCCGAGGGCGAAGAGTTAAGCCAAGCCAAAGCTGACGCAACGCTGCTGTGGATCAAGGCACAAGAAGATGCGGGGCTGGATGTGATTGGTGACGGCGAGCAGTCGCGCCAGCATTTTGTGCACGGCTTTTTAGAGCAGGTCGAAGGTATTGATTTCGATCACAAAGTCAAAATGGGCATTCGCAACAACCGCTACGACGCCATGGTGCCGCAGGTGGTATCCACACTCAAACTAAAAGGCCGCGTGCATGCGGCTGAAGCGCAATTGCTGCGCGCGCACACCGGTAAAAAAATCAAGTTCACGCTGCCCGGCCCCATGACGATTGTCGACACCGTGTCCGATCAGTTTTACGGCGACAAAGTCACCATGGCAATGGCCTTTGCCGAGCTGTTGAATGAGGAGGCCTTGGCCTTGCAGGCCGATGGCGTAGACATCATTCAGTTCGACGAACCGGCGTTCAACGTCTACATGAAAGAAGCCGCCGACTGGGGCGTGAAAGCGCTTGAGGTTGCCGCACGCGGTTTGACCTGCACCACCGCCGTACACATTTGCTATGGCTACGGCATCAAGGCCAACGACGACTGGAAGAAAACACTTGGCGAGCAGTGGCGGCAATACGAAGAGGTGCTGCCTGCATTGGCCAAAAGCAGCATTCAGCAAGTCAGCCTGGAGTGCTACCACTCGCATGTGCCGCCGCACTTAATGGCATTGCTGGCAGGTAAAGATGTGATGGTTGGCGTGATTGATGTGGCGAGTGATGAAGTAGAAACGCCCGAGCAAATTGCGGACACCATCGGGAAAGCACTGCAGTATGTGCCCAAAGACCGCCTGATTGCCTGCACAAACTGCGGCCTGGCACCCATGAGCCGCGAAATCGCGATTAAAAAACTGCATGCGCTGGGCTTGGGTGCCGCGCTGGCGCGCGAGCGCTACGCGTGAGCTGAACAACTCATGTAAGCAAAAGGCCATAGATGCGCCATTTGCTTACAAGTTGACGTCGTCCTACACGCGATACAGCGCGTTGTTGTTAACAATCGTCCTATTGATGAAATCACTGGAGTTAGCAATGAAAAATACACAACAACACCCGCTTGAAACTTACTTTGAACAACCGCCAGAGCTTGGTATCGGTCTTGGCCGCTTGTCGCTGCGCCGCCAAGGTCGGCCTGTACTCACTTGGCTTGCCGTGGTGGGCATCACGCTGCTAGCAGTGGCCGCCAACGTAGCCATTGCAGCTACGCCTTACGCCAGCGCATCAGTTGAAGGCGCGCTGATTCCCGGTGTTTATGGCCGAATCGAAATTGGCACCGCTCCGCCACCGCCTTTGCTGTACCCGCAGCCCATCGTGATCATTCAGCAACCGGTACTGGTGCAGCAGCAGCCGCTTTATTTGCATGTGCCGCCGGGCCATGCCAAAAAGTGGTCAAAGCATTGCGGCCGGTACAACGCCTGCGGCAGGCCGGTTTACTTTGTCAAAGTCGACGGTGACGACAACTTTGAACGCGTGCAGTACCAAAAGAACAAAGAATACAAAGAGGGCAAAGAATACAAGCAGAAAAAAGACAAGCATCACGGCAACGGCAACGGCAACGGCAACGGCAAACACAAAGGTGACGATTAGCCGATGCAGTACAGCGTTGTTTTGCCTGCGGCGTTAAAGTGGGGGAGTTTTTAGCTTCTACAACCCGAGCAGCAGGACACACCCCATGAAAGCAATCTGGAACGGCACCACCATTGCCGAAAGTGACACCACCGTAGTGCTGGAGGGCAACCACTACTTTCCTGAAGCGTCGCTTAACCGTGACTACATCACCTTCAGCAACCACCACACCATGTGCGCCTGGAAGGGCCAAGCCAGCTACTACTCGCTGCTGGTCAATGGCGAGATGAACACCGACGCAGTGTGGTTCTACCCTAACCCCAAGCCCGAAGCTGAAGAAATTAAAGGGCACGTTGCGTTTTGGAAGGGCGTGAAAATTGAGCCCTGACAGCGCAATACTGCTGCGCTAGCCGCCATCTCGGCGCGTTGTCTGATGGTGCGAGCCATGCAAAGGCGTCACACTGAAATCTTATTCGCTGGGCGGCTTCTCGCGCTGGCAACAACAAGATTGAACACTGACCATGGATTTGCTTAACCACGACTTGGCTCACGAGTTTCCAGAACATTTGGAAAAAATGCGTGAGCTGAAAGCCAACGATGCACATTTTTCGATGCTGTTTGCTGAGTACGACGTGGGAAACCACGACGTTAAAAAGTACGAGTTGGGCGCGGTCGCCATCAGTGATGAGGCGCTGGAAGAATTAAAGAAAAAACGGCTGCTGGTTAAAGACGAAATTTATGCGATTTTGCAGCGAGATTAAAGCTGTGGCAGCGGCTGTGGCGTGAATTCGTCAGTTAGCTAGCCGCGAATGTCTGCCACCGGTTGATTCCCAAAATCGCTGCGCGCTAAAAATGCCAGCACATTGGTCGCTGCCTGGTCGGGCGACGTCAGCGAGCCGCTGTCTTTGAGTTGTACAAAAGCTGCCCGGTCGGCAAACGCTTCAGCGCTTGCGCTGCGCAATCGCACCTGCATATCGGTGTCAATCACGCCTGGCGCTAACGAACACACTTTGGCACCGTTGGCCTTTAATGCTTCGTCTAGCGCTACGCAGCGTGTGAAATGGTCCACGCCCGCTTTGGCCGCGCAGTAACCTGCCTGGGCTG
>JANMWH010000264.1:0-4617 GCA_031393945.1 Polaromonas sp.
GTTTGGGTAAGTCCATCGGTCAACAGTTAAAAGTGAGTAGCCAATACAAAGCACCCCAAACTAAAAAGAGTGGGGTGCTTGTCCGCAATTGTTTCGCGCAGTTTATGCATTTTAGAATTTATGATGACCGCATGAAGCCAGAGCCAGACAAGTCCCGTTTTTTTGCCTTGATTCCTTGCGCTGGCTTAGGCAGCCGGGCGGGTACTGGAAGCCCCAAACAATACCAGTTTCTGGCCGCCAACGCCATGGTGTGGCACACGCTGCAGGCCTTCAGGCAAGTGGCTCGCTTGTCAAGTATTTGGGTGGTGACCGCCCCCGCCGATAGGGGCTTTGCGCAGGCTTGCCCGGACTTTAACCAGCACGGCGGTGTGCAGGTTGCGGTAGGCGGCGCAACCCGCGCGCTGAGCGTGCGCAACGGCCTGCAAGCCCTGCTCGAACACGCTGCCAAGCCAAGCGACTGGGTGCTGGTGCACGACGCGGCGCGGTGCCTGGTGACGCCTGAGCAAATCAATACGCTGATGGACGCCTGCCAAAATGATGCGGTGGGTGGATTGCTGGCTTTACCGCTGCCAGACACCCTGAAAAGCAGCGCCGATGGCCGGGTGTCAGCCACGATTGCCCGAGCCGACAAATGGCTGGCGCAAACGCCGCAAATGTTTCGAATTGGCGCGCTTTTAGAGGCGCTTGAAGCTGCAGGTGATGCGGTAACAGACGAATCAAGCGCAATCGAAGCTCAGGGTTTAAAGCCGCTGCTGGTGGCTGGCAGCGCGCAAAACTTCAAAGTGACCTACCCCGATGACTTTGCGCTGGCAGAGGCGGTTTTAAAAAGCCGAACAAATGCCGAGTCAGTGCCGAGTCAATGCAAATAAAGGCCGTATGAAAGCAAAAAATGGCAATTGATTTTCCTAACATCCGCATCGGCGAAGGCTGGGACACCCACGCGCTGGTGCCTGGCCGCAGGCTCATCATCGGCGGGGTCGATGTGCCACACACGACCGGGTTGCTAGGCCACTCAGATGCCGATGTGCTGCTACACGCCATCATTGACGCGCTGCTGGGCGCTGCCGGGCTGGGCGATATTGGCACGCATTTTTCAGATACGGATGCCAAATTTAAAGGCGCTGACTCGATGGCGCTATTGGTTGAAACTGCCAAACTTTTGGGCATGGCCGGCTACCAAATCAGCAACATCGACAGCACCGTGATCGCGCAAGCCCCCAAGCTGGCAGGCCATATTCCAGCGATGCGGCAGGTGATTGCCGAGGCATTAAATCTGGACGTGAACCGCATCAACATCAAAGCCAAAACCGCAGAAAAACTCGGCCCGGTAGGGCAGGGCTTGGCCATTGAGGCGCGCGCGGTGGCGTTGGTGTTTGAATTTGCCCAGCGCTGAGCGAATATATTTGCTATTAATAAATGAGCTGCTTACGTCTGTATTTGTTGGGCCACAGGCCTGTTTTTTGAATAAAGCTAGGCATTTTTGGGCATTTTGAGCCCAAAATCAATCAGCTGCGCCGCAACTTGATGTGCGCTGCCAGCCCACCCGATGAGGTGTTGGTCAACTTAAAAACGCCGCCCATGCGGGCAATCGTTTTCTCAACAATTGCCAAACCCAAACCCGCGCCGGTGGCCGCGGTGCGCGCTGCGTCACCCCTGAAAAACGGGCGAGTCAGTTTAGGCAGCGTCTCGGCGGACACGCCCAGGCCATGGTCGCGTATTTTGATCAGCACCCACTGGTCGCGAATCTTCGCTGAAATATCAATCATCGCAATGCCCGTGTCGACTGATTTGCCGTAGCGTCTGGCATTTTCAATCAGGTTGGAAACCACGCGCAGCAGCTCAATTTCGTCAGCCAGCACATCGAGTTTGTCGGGCAAGTCCAGCGCAATTCGCATGTCGTCTGCGTCGCCTACCGCGTACACGGCAGCGTCGACCACGGCGTTCAGCGACACCGGCGCCAGCTCAGCGGGTTCGGGCCGAGCGTAGTCTAAAAACTTGTCAATTATGGCGTCGAGCTGCGTGATGTCAGCCGCCATGTGGGCGCGCGCCTCCAGGTCGGTCACGCTGAGCTCGGTTTCAAGCCTCAGGCGGGCCAGCGGCGTACGCAAGTCGTGTGAAATGCCGGCCAGCATGATGACCCGGTCTTGCTCAATTTTTGACAGCTGCTCGGCCATGCGGTTAAAGCCGATATTGACTTCGCGAATCTCGCTGGTGGCAGCTTTTTCGTCGAGCAAGCTGGCGTCAAAGTCGCCATCGCGCATTCGGCTGGCGGCAAACGACAGCTGCTTGAGCGGCCGGTTGATCAGCCGGGCAAACAGTGCCGCACCGGCCAGCGACAGGGCCGCCGCCGTCAGCAGCCAACTGACCCAAGTGGTACCGCGCGACGGGCCAATCCGCGATTCGTCGGTTTGCAGCCAGTAGGCGTCGCGGTCGATTGAAAACCCGACCCACAGACCGTCTTGGCCGTTGACTTTGCTCGCAACGATGGTGCCCTCACCGAGGCGCGCCTTCAGTTCTGCGCTGATGCGTTGGCGCAGCGCGTCGCCCTCGGGCAGCTCAAATCTGTCTTGCGGTTCACGCAGGGTGATTTTTACGCGTTCTTCGTCGGCCAGCGTCTTGATTAACGTGACGCGGGCAATCGAGTCAGAAAAGCGCAGCGCCACGCGGCTCAAATTGACCAGTGAGGCCAGTTGCTGCGCGCTTTCGATGGCGCGAGGCTCAGACTCCAGTGCCCGATACGTCTGCAGCCAGGCCACGATGGAGCCAAAAAGCAGCAACGCCAAGAAAAAAAACGTTCGCCAGAACAAGCTGAAACCCCGACGCGGCCGCATGTCGAGCGGCGCGGGCGCGGTTTCAAGCGAGGCCGGTCTGCTGCCAACGTCATCAAGCCTTGAGCGCGCAACCAGCATGGATTTTTTCTCTTGGGTTAAGTTAATCAATGCGTTGAGCGCGGCGTTGCTTACCTTGGTTATATTTAGTTAGTGCCATCCGGCACAAACACATAACCCACGCCCCACACGGTTTGAATATAACGCGGCGCGGCAGCATCGGCCTCGACCAGCTTGCGCAGGCGGGACACCTGCACGTCCAGGCTGCGGTCAAACGGCTCAAACTCGCGGCCACGCGCCAGCTGGGCCAGCTTTTCACGCGACAGCGGCTGGCGCGGGTGGCGCACCAGTGTTTTCAGCATGGCGAACTCACCTGTGGTCAGCGGCAGTTCTTCGCCGTTTTTGTGTAGGCTGCGCAGGCCCATGTCAAACGAAAACGGGCCGAAGGTAATGACTTCCTGGTCCATCGATGGGGCGCCGGGCACTTCGGTCGCCGGGCGACGGCGCAGCACGGCATGAATGCGGGCCAGCAATTCGCGTGGGTTAAACGGCTTGGACAAATAATCGTCTGCGCCCACTTCCAGGCCCACAATGCGGTCAACGTCTTCGCCCTTGGCGGTCAACATGATGATCGGCGTGCGGTCGTTGGCTGCGCGCAGGCGGCGGCAAATCGACAAGCCGTCTTCGCCGGGCATCATCAAATCGAGCACGATCAAATCAACCGCGTCGCGCAGCATGATGCGGTTCAGCGCCTTGCTGTCTTCAGCCAAAATAACTTCGAAACCTTCTTGCGCCAGGTAGCGGCGCAGCAGGTCACGAATGCGGGCGTCGTCATCGACGATCAGGATTTTGTCGGCGCGCGGGGTGGTTGCAACTTGGGTCATAGATTCCTCCGTAATATGTAACAACGACATTTTGGCGGCAGAAAAGTAAGTTTTACGGCATTTTGGCGTTAGATTGACACACTGTTACAAAAGTTGCCTGTAACAGCTTACATTTAGGCTGGTAAAAGTCTTGCGGTGTAGGCCGACATCTCCAGCTTGGCGTGTGTGGCCCGATTCGCCTAAAACGCTGTGGTCTTTCGAGATAATCATCGCGTTAAAGGCTCTTTATAAAAGGTTTTCTATGAATGCTACTAAAGTTATAGCTGCTTGCGCCCTGATTACTTGGGCTACAAGCTCTTTTTCTCAGAATTTTGTGCCCCGGGAGGACTTGCGCAACGTTGCGCAGCTGGCAGCCAACGGCAGTGTGGAGGTTCAGCAAGATTTGTTGTCCATCACCATGAGTACCAGCGCGGGCGGTGCAGACGCCAACGCGGTGCAAACCCAGCTTAAGCAAGCGCTTGAAGCGGCGCTGGCCATTGCCCGACCGGCGGTGCTGGCAGGCCAGCTTGATTTGCGCACCGGCAACTTCAGCCTTTACCCGCGCTACGACAAAAACGGCAAGATCAACGGCTGGCAGGGCAGTACCGAAATGGTGCTGGAAGGCCGCGACTTCAGCCGCATTACCGGCACGGCAGGCAAGATTCAAAGCTTGACCATGGGCAACGTGAGCTTTGCATTGAGCAAAGAGCAGCGCGCCAAGGTGGAGACCGAAGCGCAAACGCTGGCCATTGAGCGGTTTAAAGCCAAAGCGCTTGAAGTCACTAAAGGCTTTGGCTATACCGGCTACACGCTGCGTGAAGTTAGCATCAACGCCAACGATCAAGGCTTTCAGCCGCGCCCGCGCATGGTGGCCATGCAGGCTAAATCAATGGAATCTGACTCGGCCGTGCCGGTAGAGGCGGGCA
>JANMWH010000292.1:0-1981 GCA_031393945.1 Polaromonas sp.
CAGCATGGCTTGCGGCATGATTTTGTGCAGCTTCATCGCGTCATGGCCTGCGCCGCTGGGCATGGTGTGTAGCGGCACACCGAGCGCTTTGACTGCGGTTTCCCATTTGCTTTGCCAGGCGGCATCGCTGGGTGCGGCGGCGGCGCGTTCGGTTAATTCCAACGTGTAGTGCACGCCGCGCCGCTGGCAAATCGCTTCCAGTTCGGCCAGTACATCGGCGGCCAGCGCGTCGCGCTGCGCATCCAGCGGGGCACGCATGTCCAGCGACAGTGTGCAGCGCCCGGGCACGACATTGATCGAGCCATTGGTCACATTCAACATGCCGACTGTGCCGACCGAATCCGCATCTTGTGCGGCGCGTTTTTCAACGTACAAAATCAATTCCGCAGCAGCGGCAGCAGCATCGCGCCGCGTGGCCATGGGCGTGGTGCCCGCATGGCTGGCCATGCCGGTGATCTCGCACAAATAGCGCACGCTGCCGTTAATGCTGGTGACAATGCCGAGCGGAATATTCAGTGCATTCAGCACCGGGCCTTGCTCTACATGCACTTCAACAAAGCCCAAATATTGCGATGCGTCACGCTTGATGAGTGGGATGTCAGCAATGTTCAAACCTGCGTGCGCCATCGCATCCCGCATGGTGATGCCATCGGTGTCTTTTTGGTCTAGCCATTCGGGTTTGAAGTCGCCCAGTAGAGAGCCTGAACCTAAAAAAGTTGCCTTGTAGCGCTGGCCTTCTTCTTCAGCAAAGCCGACCACTTCGATGTTGAAGGGCAAGCGTTTGCCTTGGGCGTGTAGCTGCCTGACGCACATCATCGGCGTCAAAATACCCAGGCGTCCGTCGTATTTTCCAGCGTTGCGTACCGTGTCGTAGTGGCTCCCGGTTAGCAAGGTTTTGGCGTCGTCTTTTGATGCCCTGTACATGCCCACCACATTGCCCACGGCATCGATTCTGACGTGATCAAACCCGCATTCATGCATTTTGGTTTTGATGAAAGCTGCGCAGGCGCGGTGCGCGTCTGTCAAGTAGGTCACAGTGAGTTGGTCTTTTTCTTTGTAGCCCGGGTCGCTGTACAGGGCCAGGGCCTCATGCCAGTCCCACAGCTCATTACCCAGTTCGGGGTGCACGCCAAACTTGTCGTTCAACCTCAGCTCCACCACACGGTGAATGTTGCGCAGGCACTCGGCCAGCTCAAACTCGGGGTGGTTGTTTAATCGGCGGGCAAAGGTGTTGATGATTTGCTGTTTTGAAAGGCCAGTACCGCGTGTACCGCGCACCGCCAATATGAATGGGAAGCCAAACTTGGCGTTGTAATCCGCGTTCAATTGCTGGATGGTGGCGAACTCTTGCGGTGTACATTGCGTCAGGCCAGCCGTATTTTGTTCGTTGGTGGATTCAAGAGTCAGGCTTTGGCTGACCATAGCCTTGCCCGCCAGCTCGGGGTGGGCACGAATCAAACCCAGCTGCGCCTCGCGCCCGGCGGCTTGCAGCACGGTGGCCATCACATGCTTTAAATGCGCAAGAGACTGAAACGGCCTGGCGGCCAAGGCTTTGTCGGCAATCCATGGCGAATGTTCGTACAGGCCGCCCAATGATTGCAGTGCCTCGGCTTGCGGTGCGATGTTGATGTGGTTCAGCGTGAGGGTCATGGTTTGGCCTGATAAGGATGCACGGTTTGCCAATGCCTTGCGATGTCAAGGCGGCGGCAGACCCACACATGGTCGTGCCTGGCAATGTGGTCTAAAAAGCGCTGAAGCGCGACAATGCGTCCCGGCCTGCCTAACAAGCGGCAGTGCATGCCGATGCTCATCATTTTGGGTTGATTTAATCCCGCTGGGTCGCCTTCTGCGTACAGCGCATCAAAGCTGTCACGCAGGTAAATGAAAAAATCTTCAGCCTGCGCAAAGCCCTGCGCTGATGAAAAACGCATGTCGTTCGCGTCCAGCGTGTACGGCACAACCAGACGCGGAACGGTCAAGC
>JANMWH010000309.1:0-7751 GCA_031393945.1 Polaromonas sp.
CAAGCCGAGGCACTGCAAAAGCTCAACGCCTGGGGCGGCCAACCCCTGCCACTTAACGCCAGCTGTTGGCTGAGCGAAGGCGGCATTGGCACGCTGTACTTGCGCTTGCGGGGAGCAAAGGCGGCGGTGGAGTCTGCTTGCGCCAAACTGGGCGGTCAAAAAATTGACAACGCAGCTGCCAGCGCCGACTGGCAACGGGTCAGAGACCAACAATTGCAGTGGTTTGCCGGCCGCAGCGCTGAACACGACTTGTGGCGCCTGTCGGTGCCGCAAACCACACCGCCGCTTAATTTGCCCGGCCTGCCGTTACTTGAATGGCACGGCGGCCTGCGATGGCTGCAGGCAGCGCCCGACAGCGCTGAGCAGCTGCGCCAAGCTGCATCCGCACACGGCGGGCACGCTACGCTATTTGTAGCTGCTGGCGCCCGTAAAACAAGGGCTACAGACCGATTCGATGCCTTAAAACCGCCGCTAGACCGAATTCATCGCGAATTAAAGCGCGAGTTTGACCCTGCCGGTGTGTTCAACCCCAATCGCTTGTCCGCCAATTGGTAAATCAATAAATTGGTGAAAACGGCTTACAGATCATGCAAACCAACTTAGCGCCAGAGTTTAAAAACACGGCCGAAGGCCAGGAAGCCGAAGCCATTTTGCGCAAGTGCGTGCACTGCGGCTTTTGCACGGCCACTTGCCCCACTTATCAACTGCTGGGTGACGAGCTTGATGGCCCGCGTGGCCGCATTTACCTCATCAAACAAGTACTGGAAGGCCACGCGCCTACCCGCAAAACGCAATTGCATTTAGACCGCTGCCTGACCTGCCGCAACTGCGAAACGACTTGTCCCAGCGGCGTGCAGTACGGCCACCTCATCGACATTGGCCGCAAGCTGGTCGACGAAAGAGTAGAAAGGCCGCTGGCTGAAAAAGCCGTGCGCTGGGCGCTTAAGGAAGGATTGCCTTCGCCGCTTTTCAAGCCCGCCATGGCGGTGGGCCAAGCGGTGCGCGGCCTGCTGCCTGCAGCCATAAAAAGTAAGGTGCCTGCCAAGCGGCCATCAGGCGCGATGCCTTCTGGCAACCACGCCCGCAAAGTGCTCATGCTGGAAGGCTGCGTGCAGCCCGCCATGTCGCCCAACATCAACTCAGCTACTGCACGCGTGCTCGACGCTGCAGGCGTGCAAGTGGTGGTGGCTAAAAAAGCCGGTTGCTGCGGCGCAGTTAAATTTCACCTGAACGACCACGACGGCGCCAAGAACGAAATGCGCCGCAACATCGACGCGTGGTGGCCGCATGTTGAGGCCGGCGATGAGCCGGGTGTGGAATCAATTGTGATGAACGCATCAGGCTGCGGCAGCATGGTCAAAGACTACGGCCATGCATTACGTGACGACGCACAGTACGCCGCCAAGGCCGAACGCATCAGCGCAATGACCCGCGACTTGAGCGAGCTGCTGCCTGATTTGGTTGAGGTCCTCAGGCCCAAAGTAACAGCCAAAGCCGGTCAAATCGCCTTTCACCCACCGTGTACTTTGCAACACGGCCAGCAATTGCGCGGCGGGGTAGAGCAGCACCTGGGCGCGCTGGGCTTTAACGTGAAAACTGCCAGTTGTGATGCGCATCTGTGCTGCGGCTCGGCAGGCACGTACTCCGTGCTGCAACCCAAAATCGCGTATGAGCTGCGCGACCGCAAGCTCGGCAATTTAAGCGAGATGAAACCCGAAGTCATCGTGTCAGCCAACATTGGCTGCATCACGCATCTGCAAAGCGGCACCGCTACACCGGTGCGGCATTGGGTTGAAGTGTTGGATGACGCACTGATTTCAAGTTAATCGACACGCTACTGACACCACGCTGTCAGTAGCCCCCCGGCATGATCAAGGCTCCTTCAACAAAACAGGGGTCTTTCATGAAAAACGCTATTACTTGGTTTGAAATCGGTACCGCCAATTTGAAAAACGCCACCGCGTTTTACGAAGCGGTTTTAGCGCGCACGATGCGACTGGAAAACATGGGTCCTTCAGAAGGCGCAGTGTTTGCCTACGACGAAGCGGCAGACGGCACGGGCGGTGCGCTGATGTGCGGACCCACAGCTCCTAAGCCGGGCGCTGCTGGCACCTTGATTTATCTGGACGCATCCCCCTCACTCGATGCTGCTTTGGCGCGGGTTACCAAAGCAGGCGGACAAATCGCCGTGCCGCGCCAGGCCTTGCCACCGGGAATGGGTTTTTTCGCGCACATCACCGACCTTGATGGCAACCGGGTTGGCCTGCACGCCTTGGCTTAAGCCTGCGCAATGCAAAAAGCTGCAGCCTTACTCGGGCTGTAAAGTATCAAGATGGTTAACAGGAGTTCTTTCATGCAACCCACTCGCCAAACTCTTGCCATGCCGCAAGCAATCTCCGGCATCTCCGTGCGTACCACCAACGCCGCGGAATTCAATCCAGTTACCGGCAAAATCGCGGGCCTGTGGGGCCAGTTTTTCAGCGAAGGCTTGTTTGACAAGCTGCCCAACAAGTTGGATGGCTCGCCCATCTACGGCGTGTATTCGGGCTACGAGTCAGACTACACAGGCGCTTTTGACGTGACAGCAGGCGTGGCGGTTTTAACGCCCATAGGCCAGTTGGCGCTGCAAGCGGGCGAGTATCTGGTCTTCAGCGCCACTGGGCCCATGCCGCAAACGGTGCTGCAGACCTGGGGCGTGGTGTGGCAGTACTTTCAAAGCAACCCCAGCGTGCAGCGCAGCTACGGGACAGATTTTGAGGTTTACTCGGGTGCTGACACGGTAGCTATTCATATTGGCGTTAAGGTCTAGCTGTTTAATTTGCTATATAAAACAGAGCTGCTAGAGCCTGAATTTATTGGCCTACAACCCTAAAACAATCATAAAAATGCCCTAAAACAAGCTCTATGCGCCGTGCAGACCGCCTTTTTCAACTCGTGCAACTCATTCGTGGCCGCAGGTTGAGCACGGCTGCTTATTTGGCTGAACGGCTGTCTGTGACCAGCCGCACCATCTACCGCGACGTGGCCGATTTGCAGCACCAGGGCGTGCCGATTGAAGGTGAAGCGGGTGTGGGCTACCGGCTGGGTGCCGGCTTTGATTTGCCGCCGTTGATGTTCACGCAAGAAGAAGCCAAGGCACTGGTGGTGGCAGTGCGCGTGGCGCAAATTGGTTTAGATGCAGGCTTGGCGGCCGACGTTGAACTTGCGCTCAGCAAAATCTTGTCGGTGCTGCCCACCGCTGCGCGAGCCGCTGCCGAAAGCCAGGCCGTTTACGCACCGCTAAACGTAATGACCGGTTTGGACGCCGCCACCAGCCAGCGCTTGCAAAGCCTGCGCGAGGCAGTGCAAGCCCAGTGCAAAGTACACATCGCATACCAGGACCCGAAGGGCATGACCAGCAAGCGCACGGTTCGCCCGCTAGGTTGCTTTTACTGGGGCAAAGTGTGGACGCTGGCGGCGTGGTGCGAAGAGCGGGACGACTTCCGCAATTTTCGGGTAGACCGGATTCAAAGCAGCAAAGTACTCGAGGCCGGCTTCAAACAAGAAGCGGGCAAAACACTGGCCAACTTTTTGCGCAAGGTGGGCGCTCCGCCGCCGTCGTTGTAGAAATGGATGTGCGCGCCTGCGCAAAAAGGCTACCCCGGCTGGCGAATCAGGCTCTCTGCCGGTATGCCCAATCCGGTATGCAAGCGCCACACCATGGCCATGGTCAGTTTACGTTTGCCGTTCAGTACCTCGTACACCCTGTTGCGTTGGCCGATCATGGGTTCCAAGTCTTTTGGTTTCAGGCCTTGTTGCTCCATGCGAAACAAAATGGCTTCAATCGGGTCAGGTGGCGTGATGGGGTAATGCTTGGCTTCATAAGCTTCAATCAAGGTCACCATCGCTTCAAAGTGCGCGCCAGCATCGCTGTCGATTTCTGGTTCGTTGTCAAAATAAGGCGCAACTAACGCCAGAGCAGCCTGGTAATCCTCAGCCGTACGGATGGGCTTGATTTGTAAGCGCTTTTGTTTTTTCATGTTTTGAAATGTGCATGCAGGTGTGGCATCAAACCCAAGGCTGCTCCAACTCCTCAGCCGCAAACGCTTTCATCACCGCAGGCCTTGCCAGCACGCGTTGCAAGTACGGCCCCAAGTGTTGCCGCGCCCGTGCAGGCTGCGAGTCAAAGTTGCGCGTCCAGCGGCACAACATCAGCGTGTACGCATCAACAGCAGAATAGTTTGCGCCCAGCAACCACGGCGCCGCATGCGATTTGCTGTGCTTGGCCATTTCATTATCAAGCTGGTCAAGCAGCAAGCCCACTTTGACTTCAGAGTGCGCCTTGACTTGTGACACGCCCGACACATTGCCCGAATTGACCCACCGCTCAGGGTAAAAGTAAGTGATCAAAGTAGCCTGCAAGGTGTTCGTCAGCCACATCAGCCACTTGTAAAAATGTGCGCGCTCTGGCGTGCCAAGTGCCGGGGCCAATCCGGCATCCAGGTGCGTGTCGCACAGGTGCAGGCAAATGGCGGCGGATTCGTACAACACCACATTGCCATCGCTGCGCTTGTCTATCAGCACCGGAATCAGCCCATTGGGGTTGAGCTTTAAGTAGCCCGTCATCTTTTGTGCGTTTTGCGTGCGGTCTACCAGCACCAGCCGGTGCGGCGCGCCCAGCTCGTGCAGCAAAATGTGCGGCGCCATTGACGCAGTGCTGGGGTAGTAGTGGAGTTCAATCATCGGGTTATCGTGAATACAAAACAGTCGGGCCGAAAGCACCTATTTTCATAGCTGCTTGCGCCCGTGTTAATTGGGCTACAGCCCAATTAGATCGTGTTTTTAGGCCGCCAAAGCCTTCTCAACATCTTTAGCCAGGTCTGCAGGCTTGTCAGTCGGCGCGTAGCGTTTGATGACCTGGCCGTCTTTGCCCACCAAAAATTTAGTGAAGTTCCACTTGATGGCTTTGCTGCCTAAAAGGCCGGGTGCTTCAGCGCTCATCCACTTGTACAGCGGGTGCGCGGCGGGGCCGTTGACATCGATTTTGCCCATCATGGGAAAGCTCACGCCGTAGTTGACCTGACAAAACTCAGCAATCTCACCGTCAGCGCCCGGGTCTTGCGAGCCAAACTGGTTGCACGGAAACCCCAGCACTGCCAAACCTTTGCCAGCATACGTTTTGTGCAGCTCTTCCAGCCCGCCAAACTGCGGGGTAAAACCGCATTTGCTGGCCGTGTTGACGATTAAAAGCACCTTGCCTTTGAAGTCGCTTAAAGGCACATCTTTGCCGCTGATGGACTTGGCGTCAAAGTCGTAAATGGTTTTGTCTGACATGACATTAACTTTCTCAGTGATGGAACTTCAGATTTTGCTGCATTCAGGTGGTTTGCGCTTTGTCGCGCTCTGGTGCGAGTGCCGCCAGCAGCGCTGCCAACACAATCAAGCTGCCGCCTATCAACAGTCGCGGCGGGAATTCAGCTGCGTCCAGTAGTGCCGACGAGCCGCTGGCAAACAAAATTTCTGTCAGCATGATGAGCGCCGTGGTGCTGGCCGCCAAGCGTGCCGCACCGTACTGCAGCGCGAAATTACTGACTAAAAAGGCAATGCTCAACCCAATCAGCACGGGCAGTCCCGCTGTAGCCAGCGCAGGAGCGGGAACGATCTGCTGGCTCATGCCAATCAGCGCCGCAGCGCTAGCTAAAGCTGCACCACCGCCAAACATGGCCAGCATGCGGGCGTCTGCGGGTGTGTCGGCAGATTTGCGCAGCAGCACATTGGTAATGGCAAAACTCAGGCCGCCCATCAGCGCCAGCCAGTCGGGCAAGCTTTGCGGCACGGGCCACGCGGCTTCGGGGGTTTTTAAAACAATTAGCACGCCGACCATGGCCAGGCCCAAGCGCAGTAGCGAAGCACGGGTTGGCTTTTCGCCCAGCAGCAACCAAGCCACCAATACCGACCACGCCGGCATCAAATAAAACAGCAGCACCACCCGCACCACGTCGCCCACCGTCACGGCCCAGTTAAAACCCACATTGGTCAGCCCCGCTGCCAGCACCAGCCACCACAGCTGCGGGTTGGCTGCTATGCCGCGCCAGCTGCTGGGGCGCAGCACCACCATCAATACAAAAATAAGCACATACAGCAGCGCAGTCGACCACAGCGGGTGCAAGCCGTGGCTTTGCAACTGCCGAAAAGGCCACCACGACACACCCCACACCAACGCGTTAGTCAGCAGCGCAATGACGGCCAGGTTGGTTTGATTGGTTGTGGAAGGTTTCATGCTGCGGTATGGTGTGACCCGTTACGGGCTACATCAATGATTGTCTCAGTAAGACATTGCAGGGCGATGAAACAAGGCTAAGTGCTTGTGCCCGCATTAGTGCGCTGACTGACGCGCTGAGCTAATGCGACGTGTCGCTGCGCGCGATGCTCAGCAAGTGTTCAACCTGCTCTTTGTGTTTGATGCAATTGCTTTTGTGCCAGCGGCCAATCAGCCACATATTGCCCGCCACCACCACGCCAAAGATAGTGATAGCGGCAAAGGCCGACAAGCCCATGGCTGTAGACAGGCTGTAGCCCGCGCCCAGCGCCAAAATACAGGCTTGCTCGTTGAAGTTTTGCACGGCAATCGAGCGGCCCGCGCCCATCAGGTTGTGCCCCCGGTGCTGCAGCAGCGCGTTCATGGGCACCACTAAAAAGCCGCCCAGGCCGCCCAGCAGAATTAAAAACGGTGCCGCCACCCACACGTTGTCGATGAAGTTCATCAGAATCACCAGCAGCCCCATGGCAATACCCATCGGTATAACGCGGGTGGCCTGGTCAAGGCGCATGCGCATTGATGCAATGACTGCGCCCACCGCCGTACCAATTGCCACCACACCCACCAGCGACGAGGCTTGCGTGGTGCTGTAGCCCAACGCAGCCGCTGCCCAGGCCAGCACGATGTAACGCAAGTTGCCCGAAACGCCCCAAAACAGTGTGGTGGTGGCCAGTGAAATTTGGCCCAGTTTGTCACGCCACAACGCCGCGTTGCAGTTCCAGAAGTCAGGCAGCAGCTCTAGCTTGTTGCGCGGCATGGCGCGCATTTCAACGCCGGTGTTGGGAATACGGGTGTTGAACCAGGCGGCAATCAGGTATAAAAATATCAACACGCTGATGGCTGCTTCTGGCGCGGTGTCAACGCTGGTGGTGATGAACGGAAAATCAAAGGCGAGCAGTTTTGTGGAAATCACTTTGCCCACCAATTGCCCGCCCAGCAACACGCCCAAAATAATCGACGCAATGGTCAGCCCTTCAATCCAGCCATTGGCTTTCACGAGTTGCGATGACGGCAGCAGTTCAGTCAAGATGCCGTATTTGGCCGGCGAATAAGCCGCTGCGCCCAAACCCACAATGGCGTATGCCATCAACGGGTGCGTGCCAAACAGCATCATCAGGCAGCCAACAACCTTGATGGCATTACTGACAAACATCACTTTGCCTTTGGGCTGCGAGTCAGCAAACGCGCCCACAAATGGCGCGAGCACCACGTAAAACAAAGCAAACATGGGAACCAGTGCGGCGGGTTGCCACTTGGGTGCGCCGCTGGTTTTAAGCAACTCGACAGCGGCTACAAATAACGCGTTGTCGGCCAGCGAGCTGAAAAACTGCGCTGCCATGATGGTGTAAAAGCCGCGCTTCATTGCAGGAGTGTGGTCACGTCAAACATGCGCCAGCAGTGCCGACGCCGAGAGTTGAGTTGAGTTTGATATAGCGCTTAAATAAGTACAAAG
>JANMWH010000318.1:0-24009 GCA_031393945.1 Polaromonas sp.
GTCCTGATCACCACATGTATGAACGCCAAGTCATGGACACACTGGACGAAATCAACGACTGTCTTGCGCCGCAGTACCGTTGGGATGTACTACGGCAAGCGACCAGGAATGAGGTTCCAGGTGCGACCCTGGATTGGATGCTTCAGATGGACCCTTCCGAAGGTGTACATGCGTCGATGATTCTTCCTCTAACCTACAAGTATTTTGATGTAATCCACAGAGTCGACTATGGCGGTACGGTAATGCGTCCATTTTTCGTCGGTATTCTGCCTAATTTCGATTTCAGCGATCCCAAGGATCAGACTGTCGCCAGCCTCATCATTAAAATGGAGGAGCTGTTAGTTCGTCACGGCATCCTGCCGAGTTACCACACAAGGTTGGTCGGTAGAAGGTGCGATGTTGCAAGGAAGGATATGACCCCTGCAGAGTACGAAAGAATTAATTTCTCGGACTGGGCAGGCTTTCAGAAATACGGCTCGCTTGCGACGGCACCACGAATTGATGAGTACACAACAGCGCAATTCTCAGACGAAAATTGGAAGAATGGCGTTGGCCTTTTCGGCGAGGCAGTCATTTTTTTGCCTGAGTCAAGGCGAGCGAAGCGTGATTTCTTGGTCGGGAAATGTATAACGTTTTCAGATAACGCAACCCGATCAATAACGGCCGTCACCGAAAGCAACGGTTCAATAATTATCACCTTGTCGGGCGAACGTTTGCTGCCTGAAATTGCTGGCTACCCCAACTGCTTCAGAGTTGGCGTGGCATAGCGAATACGGAAATTAAAATGATCGAGAACAGGTTGAATAACCGCCCCAGAAAACAATTACGATTCAGAGCGTTCCGAGGGATGCTCCGTCGATCGCTACGCCGTGTTGTACTTCGTTCTTGAATCCGCCTTTCTATTAAATAGACGAAACTATCTTTAATAATTTAAAGTACAACAACAATGGTCAAAAAAATTCTAATTACCGGAGTAACGGGGCAAGTCGGGTCTCAGCTTGTCGACTATGTTTTGGAAAACACAGACTTCGATGTCGTCGGAACGATGCGTTGGCAGGAGACAATGGATAACCTGTATCACTTAACAACACGAATCAATAACAAGGACAGACTCAGCGTTTACTACGCAGATTTGAATGACTATGCTGCGATGTCAAGGATGCTGCGTGATGTTAAGCCAGAATTCATTTCTCATTTAGGAGCGCAATCGTACCCAAAGACTTCATTCAATATTCCGATTGAAACCTTGCAGACAAACATCATAGGTACTGCTAATTTACTTGAAAACATTCGGCAACTAAGAGAAGTTGATGGATATGACCCGGTCGTACATGTTTGCTCTTCGAGTGAGGTATATGGCAAAGCTAAACCTGGGGTGCCACTAGCAGAGGATACGGCCTTCCATGGTGCAAGTCCCTACAGTATCAGTAAAATCGGTACGGATTATTTGGGTCAGTTTTACGGTGAGGCTTATGGTATTCGCACCTTTGTCACCCGTATGGGTACGCATTCAGGACCCCGAAGAAGTGACGTTTTCTTTGAAAGTACGGTTGCCAAGCAAATAGCAATGATTGAAGCTGGCCATCAGGAGCCATTTATTAAAGTTGGTAATTTGGCTAGTACGCGAACTTTTCAGGACACAAGGGATGCAGTGCGGGCCTACTTTTTATTACTTGAGGCGAGCGCTAACGGTGATATTAGATGTGGTGATTATTTTAATATAGCTGGCGAAGAAGTTTTCAAGCTGCCAGAGGTCATTGATTTACTTTTGGGTTTGAGCAGTCGTAATGACATTCAAGTTATTACTGACGAAGACCGATTGCGGCCTATTGATGCTGATTACCAAATGTTTGATAACTCAAAAATCAAGTTGGCCATCAACTGGAAGCCCGAAATTTCAGCGCGGCAAATGTTTAGTGATCTGTTGGGTCATTGGAGGGGGGAAATCGCCAAAGGGAAAATACCGCTAAACAGATAAGCGCCCCAGCCCCAATAACCAATGACTGTTAACAGATTTAGTAGACGAAATTAATGATCATAAGAGCCCGCGCTGCATTGCGTCTAGGTCTCGCTGGCGGCGGTACTGACGTTTCGCCCTACTGTGACGTCCACGGCGGCTACGTCCTGAATGCGACGATAGACCGTTACGCCTACGCAGTAATCAAACTGCTTGCTGAACCGATAGTTCGATTTGTTGCTACCGATCAGCAGTCTGAAAAAACTGTCAAGCTGACTTCTCCGGTAGTACTTAATGGCGAGCTTGACCTGCACAAGGCAGTTTATAACCACATGATTGAGCACTACAACGGCGGCGTGCCGATGGCGCTCGAACTAAGCACATTTTGCGATGCGCCTGCCGGGTCTGGCTTGGGCTCTTCATCTACGTTGGTGGTGGTGATGGTTCGGGCGTTTGCTGAGTTGCTAAACCTGCCGCTGGACGACTACACCATTGCGCACATTGCTTTCAAAATTGAGCGGGTTGACTGCGGTCTGCAGGGCGGCAGACAAGACCAATATTCAGCCACATTCGGCGGCTTTAACTTTATGGAGTTTTACGCCGACGAGCGCGCTGTTATAAACCCGCTGCGTGTTAAAAACTGGATTATTTGTGAATTGGAGGCTTCGCTGGTGCTTTTTTACACCGGGGTTTCCCGCGAGTCCGCAAAAATAATCGCCGATCAAAGTAGCAATGTCACAGCCGGCGCGGCCCACACCATGGACGCCATGCATGGCATCAAGCACGAAGCTTTGGTCATGAAGGAATGCCTGCTGAGGGGGGATTTTGACGGCATTGTTGACAGCATGCGGGTTGGATGGGAAAACAAGAAACGATCTGCAAAGACGGTATCTAACCCGTTGATTAACTCAATTTACGACTCGGCTATCAATGCTGGCGCATTGGCCGGCAAAGTGTCTGGCGCCGGGGGCGGCGGGTTCATGATGTTCTTCGTTCCACCGGAGCGCCGCATGCAGGTGATTCGCACCTTGAAACAATCGGACGGTCAAGTCAGCAATTGCCACTTTACAAAACACGGCACCCAAGCCTGGAGAATTACATGAGAAGTTATATGACGGCCCAATTCACCGAAGCACAGCGGGTGATGACTGCCATGATTGAAGACGGTGCGCTTAATTTGGCGCTTGAGGCTGCAACCAAGGCATGCATTGTTTGTATGCAGTCAGGCGGAAAAATTTTGCTTGCCGGAAACGGCGGCAGCGCCGCAGACGCGCAGCACATTGCAGGAGAGTTTGTAAGCCGGTTTGCATTCGACCGCCCTGGCTTGCCAGCGATTGCTTTAACGGTTGATACGTCAATCCTTACTGCCATTGGAAATGACTACGGGTACGAAAAGCTTTTCACCCGGCAGATTCAGGCCCTTGGCAACAAGGGGGATGTGTTCATCGGATACTCAACCTCTGGTAAATCGCCCAACATCATTGGCGCGTTTGAAGAGGCACGCCGTAAGGGGTTGGTATGCATTGGCCTTACTGGAAACCGCGGCGGCTCAATGCTTGAGTTGTGTGACCATTTATTGGCCGTACCTTCTAGCGACACGCCAAAAATACAAGAGGGGCACTTGGTACTGGGGCATATTTTGTGTGGCTTGGTTGAACAGGCACTGTTCAAGCCGTCGCATTGATGGAGTGCATTGTTCTTGCTGGTGGGTTCGGCACCCGGTTGCGGGAAGTGGTACCGGACCTGCCAAAGCCAATGGCCCCTATCGCTGGCAGGCCGTTTTTAGAGATTTTGCTTTCGTCACTGGCGCGTAAAGGTTTTACTCAGGCAGTACTTTCACTCGGCTTTATGGCTGAGGAGATCAGTACCCACTTTGGTGAAACTTATGCGGGAATGCGCTTGGTATATGAAGTTGAACTGCACCCGCTCGGCACGGGCGGTGCTGTCAGGGCGGCGTTAACCCGCTGCGAATCTGACCATGTTTTTATCTTCAACGGAGACACGTACGTAGACCTTGAAGTCGATGCGCTGGAAAGCTTGTGGCAAGCCGGCCGCCACCCAGTCATTGTGGTTCGTGAAGTGCCAGACACTGCACGTTTTGGCAGGGTACAAATGACTGATGGCCGGGTAAGTGCATTCCTTGAAAAAGGGGCGTCTGGCGCCGGGCTGATTAACGCAGGTTGTTACGTATTGCCACGGCACGCGCTGGACGAGTTTCCATTGGGGCAGGCCTTTTCGATAGAAACAGAGTTTTTTATGAAGCATCTACAGAACGCCAGGTTTGACGGCTTCATAACAGGTGGCCAGTTCATTGACATAGGTGTGCCCAAAGATTACTTGCTTGCACAGACTGCGCTGGCAGGACTGTAAATATGCCAGGCTGCAAAGCGCTTTTTCTGGACCGCGATGGTGTCATTAACCATGATGATGGTTACACATCCAAAGTCGAAACTTTTCGATTTATAGACGGTATTTTCGACCTTTGCCGCGCTGCAACCCAGCTGGGTTACTTGCTAATTGTGGTTACCAATCAGGCTGGAATCGGCCGCGGTTATTACTCTACCGAAGAATTCCTGGCGCTAACGACTTGGATGCGTGAGCGTTTCGCGGCGGAGGGAGTAGCGTTAACCGACGTTTTATACTGCCCCTATCACCCTGAGCACGGTATTGGCCATTACAAAATGGATTCGCTGGATCGCAAACCCAACCCGGGCATGCTGCTGCGCGCAGCAAGTATTTTTGGTATCGATTTGGCGCAATCAATCATGATTGGTGACAAGGATTCAGATATGCAAGCGGGCAGCAACGCAGGAGTTGGCAAAAGGTGCCATTACCTGCCGGATGGTGCTGAAAACTCCGTTTCAGCCGCCGCGACGCACCAGATTTATGCGCTGCGTGAAGGTGTGGCGCTGCTGGATAACTATGCAGCCGTATCGGAAAAAGATTGAACGATTCACCGCAAAAGGCATAACCAAAAACCACCGTAGCTGTCGTTAACTGGAACGGTGAGAAATTTCTGGAAAAATGCCGTACTGCCCTGCTGGCATAGACAGCCGCTGGCAACCCCGACCGGTCCTTCTTCGATCCGGCTCGGCTAAATTGAAAATAAAATTTACAAGACGGTTTGGCCCATATGAAAAAAATTGCAGTTATCCTGTCCGGCGGAACAGGCACCCGCCTGTGGCCTGCATCACGGCAGGCCTATCCAAAACCTTTCATGCACATTGGCGGTAGAAGTTTGTTTCGCCAGGCCGTTGAGCGCGGCTTGGCCTGTGGTGTGGAGCAAACCCTGATCGTTACCAACCAGGCGTACCAATTTTTGTCTGAAGCTGAACTACTTGAAATCAGCCCAGATCAGGGTGCTGTGCCGCATCAGTTTTTGCTCGAGCCGCAAGGTCGCAACACTGCGCCCGCAATTGCACTGGCCGCGCACCAAGCGCAAGCCGCGCATGGCCAAGATGCAGTTTTGCTGGTGTTGCCTGCTGATCACTTGATTCCAGACCAGGAAGCTTTTGTGGCCAGTGCATTGCAGGCCATGAAAGCTGCTGCGCTTGGCCAGCTGGTTACTTTTGGCATTGTGCCTACCTCGCCTGAAACCGGCTTTGGGTATATTGAGGTTGAAAAGCCTGGGCGCCAACCTCAGAAGGCGCTACGCTTCGTTGAAAAACCCGACGCAGCCACCGCTCAGGAATACTTGGCCACCGGCCGCTTTTACTGGAATAGCGGCATGTTCTGCTTTACAGCTGGCGCATTCTTGCAGGCGCTTGAGCAGCACAGCACAGACGTTTTTGACGCAGCAAAAGTGGCTTATTCCAAAGCAACAACAACAATAACAAACGCGATTCAATTTGAATCAGCCAGTTTTGCGCGCCAGCCCGACATCAGTGTGGACTACGCTGTGATGGAACGCGCCGAAAACGTCACGCTGGTGCCCGCCCACTTCGCGTGGAGCGATGTGGGGTCTTGGCCAGCTATTTCTACCGCTCATGCTGCTGATGACCAAGGCAACACGTCAAATACCAGTCAATCAGATGGGGCCAAGGTGCACTTGGTACCGGTTCACACGTCTAACACCCATGTTCATATTGAAAGCCATATTGCCAAAACCGTGGCGACTGTGGGTGTAAGCGATCTCATCATTGTGGATACGCCCGATGCCCTGCTGGTTGCCCATAAATCCCAAGCGCAGCACCTAAAAGCTGTAGTTGACCACCTGAAAGAGCGACCCATAAACAGCCCTGAGCGTGAAACCACCCAATTGCCCGCTGTGGTGCGCCGCCCGTGGGGCACGTATGCCAGCTTGAAAGAAGAAACAGGTGCGTCAATGCATGGCAGCGGCTATAAAGTTAAACGCCTTACCGTTCGCCCTGGCCAGAGTATTAGTCTTCAATACCACCATCAGCGTGCTGAACATTGGGTAGTAGTCAAAGGTCAAGCCAACGTACAAATTGGCAATGAAGAATTCTTGACCAACGCTGGCGAGCACCGACATATTCCCCTTAAGGAAAAGCATCGGCTGACGAATGTCGGCAACGACGAGCTGGTAGTTATTGAAGTGCAGTACGGCGCCTACCTCGGTGAAGACGATATTGTGCGGCTGGCTGATACGTACGGGCGCACATGATGAACATGCTGAGTAACGTGTGGGCGTACCGGGGTTTCATTGTTGGCAGCGTACGCCGCGAGCACCAGGCTAAGTACCGCAATTCTTTGCTGGGCGGCGCGTGGACAGTGCTGAACCCACTGGCCATGATTGTGGTTTACACGGTTATTTTTGCGCAGCTAATGCGTGCCAAACTGCCCGGCTTGGACACCACCTTTGCGTACAGCATTTACCTGTGCGCGGGCATTTTGACGTGGGGCCTGTTCGCCGAAATTGTTACACGGGCCACCAATATATTCCTCGAAAACGCCAATCTGCTTAAAAAGCTCAGCTTTCCGCGCTTGTGCCTGCCTGTAACAGTGGTGGCGACTGCACTGCTTAACTTTGCTATTGTGTTTGGGTTGTTCACGCTTTTTTTAGTGGTGTCAGGCAACTTCCCCGGCTGGGCTTATGCAGCCATGCTTCCGCTGCTGGCCCTGCAGGTTTGTTTCGCGATTGGCTTGGGCATCAGCCTGGGCGTGCTGAATGTGTTCTTCAGAGATGTGGGGCAGGTGCTGGTCATTTTTATTCAATTCTGGTTTTGGCTCACCCCTATCGTGTACCCCGCTACCACCCTGCCTGAAGCAGTGCGCCCGTGGATGGCGCTTAACCCAATGGCCAGTTTGATGGCAGCTTACCAAAGCATCTTGGTTTTTGGCAAATGGCCCAACTGGCAAAGCCTGTGGCCATTGTGCGCACTGTCGGTGCTGCTGTGCCTGCTGGGGTTACGGCTGTTCCGCCGGCACGCCGGCGAGATGGTTGACGAGCTATGACAAAAGCAACCCTATACGTGACCCCACACAGCACATGAGCAGCATTACCGTCAACCAACTGGGCAAAGCCTACAAACAGTACCCTGGCCGCTGGGCGCGCCTGGCTGAGTGGCTGATGCCCGGCGGCAAGCCGCGCCATGTGCTGAAGTGGGTAATGCAAGACGTGAGCTTTACCGTGAACCCTGGTGAGGCAGTCGGCATTATTGGTATTAACGGGGCAGGTAAAAGCACGCTGCTGAAAATGATTACGGGCACCACGCAGCCCACCACGGGTAGCGTCAACATCACGGGCCGCGTAGCCGCGCTGCTTGAGCTGGGCATCGGGTTTCACCCCGACTTTACGGGCCGGCAAAACGCCTATATGTCAGGCCAGCTGCTGGGCTACAGCGCTGAAGAAGTCACTGCGCTGATGCCCGACATAGAGGCCTTTGCCGAAATTGGCAGCTACATCGATCAGCCAGTGCGCGTGTATTCAAGCGGCATGCAAATGCGCCTTGCCTTTAGCGTTGCAGTTGCTCGCCGCCCTGACGTATTGATTGTTGACGAAGCCCTGTCGGTAGGCGACGTTTATTTTCAGCACAAAAGTTTTGAGCGTATTCGCAAGTTTAGAAACGAAGGCACAACGTTGTTATTGGTCAGCCATGACAAGGTAGCTATTCAAGCAATTTGTGATCGTGCCATATTGCTAAGCGCAGGCAAGTTAGCAATGGAAGGCGAGCCCGAAGCGGTGATGGATTTTTATAATGCCTCACTTGCAGAACAAGAAAACCAAAATGTGCGCGTAACAAACACTTTGGACGGCAGAGTACAAACCTTGTCCGGCACTGGGGAAGCCAGGGTTCAAGAAATTGCGCTTCTGAACAAAGCGGACGAACGCATTGAAGTAGTTAATGTTGGCCAGGCGGTAACGCTAAAGATAGTGGTGCACGCATCTGTTGCACTTCCAGAGCTGGTGGTCGGCTACATGATTAAAGACCGCCTGGGCCAAACCGTATTCGGCAGCAACACGCATTACTTGAAGTGCAAAACTATGCAGGTGGTTGCAGGTGCAACTATCGAATACAGATTTGGATTTTTTGCCAACCTTGGCGAAGGCACTTACTCAATTGCAGTCGCACTGCACACTGCAGCGTCACATATCGAAAAAAATTATGAATGGAGGGATCTTGCGTTGATTTTTAATGTGACAAACATCGACAAAGATTCGTTTGTCGGCGTAGCCTGGTTGCCGCCTACCCTGGAGCAACTTTAATGAGCGATGGTTTTTACCGTGCATTTGAAGAACGACATCGCGGTTCGCGTGAACTTATTAAGTCGCGCCAGCGAATTTACCTGCCTTTTGTTGCACCTTTGCGCACTATTTATGGCGAAGCCACGGCGATTGATCTTGGCTGTGGTCGCGGTGAATGGCTGGAATTACTTAAAGAAGCTGGATTTGACGCGCAGGGGGTTGATTTGGACGACGGCATGCTTGCTGCATGCCGCGAACGTGGGCTTAACGTCAGAACTGTAGACGCACTTGCTGCGCTTAAAGCTTTACCAGACGCAAGTCAGTCTGTCGTGTCGGCATTCCACGTTGTTGAGCACATTGCCTTTTCTGAATTGCAGACGCTGGTAAAAGAGGCGCTGCGGGCATTAAAGCCAGCAGGCTTGCTGATCCTTGAAACGCCAAACCCGGAAAATATCGTTGTTGGCGCCACAAATTTTTATCTCGATCCGTCACACCACAAGCCCATCCCGCCGCAGCTACTATCTTTCTTGACCGAACATTGCGGATTCTGCAGGACTAAGGTCGTTCGGCTGCAGGAAGACAAAGCGTTAGGCTGCGAAGTCAGCGTTTCGTTGCATGCTGTGCTGGCTGGTGTTAGTCCTGACTACGCTGTGATTGCGCAGAAATTAGCACCCCCAAGTTTGCTGGCACTTTCAGACGACCCCTTTGCGCGATCGTACGGGCTAACGCTTGAGTCGTTGGCGGAAAAGTTTGATCAGCAAACTAAACATGCGTTAATGGAAATTGCTGAGCAATTCCGCCTTGCACAGCAGCTGGCAAATCGTGTCCAATTAGATCTAGCTGCACTGCGTGAAAGCCGATCTTGGCGTGTCACCGCACCTCTGCGTTGGTTAAGCAGCACAGTGTTCAACAAAAAGAAATGACCCGCATGAAAGTAGCGATCTACACCATCGTTTCCAACAACTACCTGCACTTTGCACGTACGTTGTTGCAGTCGGCGCGGTCCCATCATCCCGATGCGGACTTGTTTTGCACTATTGTTGATACTGATCTTGAGCCAGCGCGCGTGCATGCTGACGAATTTGAAGTCATCACTCTTCAGGAAATAGGCATTCCCGATCTTGAGAGCTTCACTTTTAAATACACAGTGCTGGAGCTGAACACAGCCGTCAAGCCATGGGTGATGCAAACATTGCTTGCGCGCGGATACGACGCTGTGTTGTATATCGATCCTGATATTGTGGTTTACCAACCTTTGGCTGAAGTGTTCGCGCTACTTGGCGGCGAGGCTGACATAGTGATTACCCCGCACTTGCTGGCACCTATGTCTGACGACCTTAAACCGACCGAGCTGGACATTCGGCGCGCTGGCACGTACAACTTTGGGTTCTGTGCGGCACGCCCTGCAGCAAACACGCTAGCGTTTTTGAAGTGGTGGCAGTCCAAGCTGCTTGACGATTGCATTGTTGATGTTGATCGCGGCATATTTGTGGACCAAAGCTGGATTGACCTGGTACCAGGCATGTTTGAGAAGGTAGCTGTGTTGCGGCACCCAGGCTACAACGTTGCGTATTGGAACCTTGCCCAGCGCACAGTAGAGCAGCTACCTTCAGGGCAATGGGCCGTTAACGGTCAGCCGCTGGTGTTTTTTCACTTCAGTGGCTTCAACCCGATGAACCCGAAGCCGTTTTCAAAGCACCAGAACCGATTTACGCTCGCCAACATGGGGCCTGCGGCAGCATTGGCGACCAACTATGCACAGGCGCTAATTAACAACGGCGCACAAACCAGCTCAAAGCTGCCGTACGGGTTTGCCACTTTTAGTGATGGGTCTCGCATTCCAGATGCGTTCCGCCGCTTCTATCTGCAGGACGCAGCGCTGCGTACGCGGGTCGGGCTGCAGCCGTTTGGTCGCGCTGAGGCGCTGCTATGGACTGCACGGCCCTCCAAGCTTCGTGATACCCCGGGCATTACGTGGGCGATGTACTGTGTTTGGCATAGCCGCGCTGACCTGCAAAAGGCGTTCGATCTCAGTGGCCCGACCGCCTCGGTGGCGTATTGGCAGTGGTTTTTAGCTAAAGGTCGCACTTACGTTTCAGACAATGTGATCGCAGCCCATCGGCAGCGCTGGCACCAGGGCGCAGCCCGCCTGCCTGCAATTACCGCCGCCGAAATCGCAGCCAGCGCCGCGCACCACACAGACCCAGCCACCGGCCGAGGCCAAGTCGTTTTTATGCACTTGTTAGGTCGCGAAGCGGGGCAGCGTGGCCTGCGCTACTTGCGCCCGCTGTGTGCCAGCCGGTTCGGAGCCAGCTTGGCTGTGTTGTTGGTTGCTGCCACGCCGGAAAGTCGCTCCCGTGAACACACGCTGCGGCGAATGCGCAATGCCTTGGCAGGTATTTGGGGGCGGCACGCGGCTGCAGATACAACCACCGCTGTAGCCACGGTCGCTCACGCGGATGGCCCGGGGCAGTTGGCTTACAGTGGCATTCATCCTGCTGACACTGGCAGCGTTGCCCAAGGTCTTTGGTGCGGCAAGAGCGTGACTATTCCTCTTCCAGATGGGCCACACCACCGCATAGTGGTACGCGGAGAATGCCCTGTTAGCCTGCACCAACAGGCTTTGGGCGACGAACCTGTAGTCATGGCCGTTTTTCTCGACGGCGCGCTGGTGCACCATCAGTTATTAGCGGTTGACGGAATGTTCGACATCACGGTGGGTGTGCCCGTAGCGCATGCATCGGCACGTACCCTGCGACTTGATACTGGCCGCACTTTTGTACCGCAGGCTAGCGGTATGAGCGACGATGTACGGGCGCTCTCCTGGCGACTGCAGTATGCCGCCATTGACACGTGCGTGATGGTGGACGTAACCCGCCCCACACCCTTGCTGTCTGTGGCCAAATTGCGGCAAGCCAGCGGCTTTAACCTGGTGGGATATTTGGCCGCAGAGCTCGGTGTGGGCGAGGCGGCGCGCTCGATGGCGCAGGCCGCGCATGCCGCTGGCATTCCGTATTCAATTGAGGACGTGGGCTACCAGTCGACCAATCGACAGAGTGACCGTAGCGCTTGGTCTGCGGCAGTTGAACAAGATTTCGATATTCAGGTGGTTTATGTCAATGCCGATCAGACGCCGCGAACTCTTGCACACTTGGCCACCCTCAATAAACGTGCGTCTGCCTACCGCATAGGCTACTGGCACTGGGAGCAGCCCCGCCTTCCCGATGCTTACCTTGGTAGCTTTGAAGGCCTTGATGAAGTCTGGGTTCCTACGGCCTTCGTGCATGCAGCGGTGGCGGCGATTTCACCACTGCCGGTTTTTAAAGTGCCGCACGCAATTTCTTTCGCGGTTGACAAGAGTTACAGCCGCGAGAGCTTTGGCATCCCGACCCATCAGTTTGCGGTGCTGGTGATGTATGACTTCCAGTCTTACCGCTATCGCAAAAACCCGGAGGCTGCAATTGCCGCATTCAAGCTGGCCGCCGGGCACCGCAATGATGCATGCCTGATCATCAAGACTATTAATGCCGAACTGTTCAACGACGACTACGCGGCGCTCAAAGAAAGCGTGGCATCGATACCCAGCGTGCGGTTGATTAGCGAGTTTTATTCGCGCGAACAGCTCTACGCGCTAGAAGCCAACTGCGATTGCATGATTTCCCTGCATCGCGCCGAGGGCTTCGGCTTGGGGCCGGCCGAAATGATGTATTTGGGCAAGCCGGTAATAGCTACTGGCTGGTCAGGCAATATGGAATTCATGACGCCGATGAATTCGCTTCCGGTAAATTATGAGTTGCGACCGTTGGAAAAGCCGGTGGGCGTGTATGAGGCCGGGCTTGACTGGGCCGAGCCAGACATAGAGCACGCTGCCAGTTGCTTAACCAAGCTGCTTGACGACCCCGGCCATTGCCGCGATATCGGATTGCGAGCACAGCACACGATGCAAACCCGATTTAACCCCAAAGTTATTGGCCAGCAGTACAAGGAGCGTTTCACGCTGATTCGCGCTATGCGCCATTTGGGCTGATCATCAAAACTTTTCTATTTTTCTATTTTTCTACTTTTTAATTTAGTTTTACTATGACTCAAAAAAAAGCTCTTGTAACCGGCATCACCGGGCAAGACGGCGCTTATCTGGCGCAACTTTTACTTGATAAAAATTACATCGTTTATGGCACTTACCGCCGCACCAGCTCGGTAAATTTCTGGCGCATGGAAGAGCTGGGTATTCAAGACCACCCGAATTTGCAATTGGTGGAATATGACCTGACTGATTTGGGCGCTAGCCTGGCGCTGATGCAAAAGGTGCAACCTGATGAGGTGTACAACCTTGCGGCGCAAAGTTTTGTCGGCGTGAGTTTTGAGCAGCCCACCACCACAGCGCAAATCACTGGCCTGGGCGCTCTGAATTTGCTTGAAGCCATTCGGCTGGTCAACCCCAAAATCCGCTTTTACCAGGCCAGCACGTCTGAAATGTTTGGCAACGTACAGGCTGTTCCGCAGGTTGAAGAAACGCCTTTTTACCCGCGCAGCCCTTATGGCGTGGCCAAGTTGTATGCCCACTGGATGACGGTGAACTACCGCGAGAGCTACGGCATTTTTGGCGCCAGCGGCATTTTGTTCAACCACGAAAGCCCGCTGCGGGGCCGCGAATTTGTTACCCGCAAAATTACTGATGCGGTGGCCAAAATCAAACTTGGCAAGCTTGATTGTCTGGAGCTGGGCAACATTGACGCCAAGCGCGACTGGGGCTTTGCCAAAGACTATGTAGACGGCATGTGGCGCATGCTGCAAGCCGAAGAGCCTGACACCTATGTACTGGCCACCAACCGCACAGTAACTGTGCGTGATTTTGCGCGCATGGCGTTTCAAGGCGCTGGCATCAGTGTTGACTTTAAAGGCACGGCTGAGGGAGAAACGGCAGTTGACATGGCCACGGGGCGCACCGTCATGCGCGTGAACCCCAAGTTTTACCGCCCGGCAGAGGTGGAGCTGCTGATTGGCAACCCCGCAAAAGCCAAGGCCAAACTGGGCTGGGAGCCGACCTGCAACCTGGAGCAGCTGTGCGCCATGATGGTTGAGGCGGATTTGCGGCGCAACACAGCAGGCTTTAGCTTTTAGGCCGCAAGTGCTGAAAGCTGCCACTCGATGAAACGCATTTACGTTACAGGCTCTCAGGGCTTTACGGGCCTGCACCTTGCACCCTATTTAAAAGAGAACGGCTATGAGGTGCTGCGCGCGCAGGCAAATTTGCTGGATGCCGCTGCGCTGACCAGCGAAGTGCATGCTTTGCAACCTACGCATGTGCTGCATTTGGCAGCGATTGCTTTTGTCGCGCACGCTGATGCAGAGGCGATGTATCTGACCAATATTTTGGGTACGCGTCATTTGCTCGAAGCGCTGAAGCCGGTCAAAGGCCTGCAAAAAGTGCTGCTGGCCAGCAGCGCGCATGTGTACGGCAACAGCGAAGCAAGCCCATTGCCAGAGCAACAACCGCCAGCCCCAGCCAATGATTACGCCGTCAGCAAGCTGGCGATGGAGCATTTGGCGCGGCTGTATTTGCCAGCGCTGCCGGTTGTGCTGGCGCGGCCTTTTAATTACACGGGGCCAGGGCAAAGCGCAGATTTTTTAATTCCTAAGCTGGTGAACGCTTACAAGCGGCGCGATGCCCGTATTGAACTGGGCAACCTGGATGTATTCCGAGAATTCAATGATGTGCGGCTGATTTGCGCCGCGTATGCGCTGCTGCTGGCCCACGGGCAAGCTGGCAGCGTGGTGAATGTTTGCTCGGGGCAAGCGCATGCGCTGCGTGATGTGTTGGCGCTACTCACCGAGCTGACCGGGCACAAGCCTGAAGTGTTTGTGAACCCTGCTTTTGTTCGCGCCAATGAGCTCACGCGGCTGTGCGGCGACCCCGCGGCTTTGCAGACGCTGGCTGCGGCGAATCTTGATGCCCTGCCCAGCCACACGCTGCAAGAAACGCTGCGCTGGATGCTGGAGGCTTGAGGCGTGCTGGCCGACCAGTCTGCACACTGGCACGCGCTGGGTGCACAGCTGATGCAAAAGGGCTTCGCTTTTCACTTGAGCCCCCAGCCGCCTGCTTTTGAGATGCTGGCAGCGGGGCAAAGCCACCACTTTGAATTGGCTTGGGAAGTGTTGTGACCGTAGCGCAGGTTAATTTGCGGGTGGCGTTTGAGCGCGCAGCGCGCTCGCCGGTTGGCTGGCGGCGGCTGCTGCGGCTTGCCGCGCGCTGGGTCCGCAGCCCTGTGCAGTCAGCGCGGGCTCTGGTTGGCGGCCTGCTGCATCAGCGCTCTGCTGCGGGGCCAGCCTGGTGGCGCTTACCGCGCAGCCAGCGGCTTGGCGTGAACGTGGTGGGGTTTGTAGATGGGGAACTTGGCCTGGGCGTAATGGCGCGTAGCTTGCTCAGTGAACTGGAGTTGGCTGGCATCCCCTACCGAATTGTGGCCAATGAGGTGCGCGGCCATAGTTTTGTGCGCCAGCCATTTCATGACCGCTCTTGCGCTGAAAACTTTCCAGTAAACATTGCGGTAACAACGCCGGACCGGTGGCAAATTGATGCGCTGCGGCTGGGCATGGAAATAGACTTGCGACTCCCGACCATAGGCTATGTTGCCTGGGAGCTGGAAAAGCTGCCGCCTGAATTTGCCAGAACGCTTGCGCTTTTTGACGAGGTATGGGGCATTTCAGGATTTTGCGCGGTGAACATATGCCAGCCGCTGGCGCAGGTTCCCTTGTGCCTGCCAATACGGATTGAGCCACCACAAGGCTTGCAGCCGCTTGACATCGGGGCGCTGGGTTTAGAGCAGCTTGACGCACAGCACGCGTTTCTGGTGGGCTTTTGCTTTGATGCGGCTTCGTTTGTAGAAAGAAAAAACCCGCTGGATGTGCTGCGAGCCTTTCAAGAAGCATTCCCTCAAAACGAAAAGCTCGCCAGACAGCCGCACCTGATTTTAAAAACCCACAACACGGCACTGGCCGCACGTCAGCCGCATTGGCAGGAATTGACCAAACTGGCCGCGACGGATGAGCGCGTGCACATTGTGGACAGCAAGTTGAGCACACAGCAAACCTGGCGCTTGCTGATGGCCTTTGACTGCTATGTGAGCCTGCATCGGGCAGAAGGGCTGGGGTTGACGGTGGGCGAGGCATTAGCGCTGGGTAAACCGACGATATGCACAACTTATGGCGGTGTGATGGACTACGCGGACCAGCCAGGGTTCATGGGTGTTGGGTACCAGCTCATACCGATTGAAAGCGGTCAGTACGTGGGCGGCGCGGGCTTTGTATGGGCGCAGCCGGATTGGCGGCAGGCAGCCGTGAAGCTGCGAGTCGTTTATAACAACATTGCGAAGCCTTGAAACGGCCGCAAATCCCGGTAGTGTTGTTTTGCAGTACTGCTCGCAGGGCGGGCTAAATCAAATTCAACAAAAGCGCTACCGCCAGGCTGGCTTGCCCCAGTCGGCTTTGCCGCCAGAGCGTGCCGTTCAATGCCAGGCGCAGTCTGTGCAAAGAGTTTGAGCTTGCATGCATGGCTTCAAACGCATGCAGCTCCGCCAGGCTTTGTGCGGTGAGGTGGGGGGCAATTTGCTGCATGGCGCGCACGGTTTGCTGCGACCAGTTTTTATAGCCGCCGCTGAACATGAAGCTTAAACGGCGTACCCGGCTGGCAAACCCGCTGTTGCTGCCGACCAAATTGGCACCGTGCTGGCGGTACAGCAGGCTGGCTTGCTCTGAAAAGTGCATGACGCCGCCGCAGCCCGTCACAGCCTGATAGGCAGTCCAGTCGTGCAGAACACAATGCTGTGGGGAAATCAGGCGCATTGTGTTTAGCAGCGCCAGGTTGAACACCATGGTGTTGCCGCTGGCCACGTTTTGCAGCAGCGCATTGCCGAAACCAGGCGGTTTGCGAGGGGCAGGCGTTAACGCCGAACCCACCAGCTGCTGGTTAACGATAACTGTTTGGCTGCAGTACAAATACGGCTGGTTAGTCGCCAAACTTTGGGCTGCGCGGTGCGCCACTGCATTGGCCAGCTTGTCGGGCAGCCAGACGTCGTCCTGGTCGCAAAAGGCATACAAATCGCCCGGGTTATCAGCAGCAACCGTGTTCATCAAATGAAAAAAGTTGTGCGTAACACCTTTTGCAGGTCCGCTGAAGATGCGGACAGGTGGGACGCAGTGGGCAGCAAATTCAGCAACGATGCGGAGTGTTTCGTCGGTGGAGCCATCATCACTGACATGCAACTGCCAGTGTGGGTAACTTTGCGCCTTGAGGGAGTCCAGTTGCTGCGCGATGTACGCAGCGCCTTGGTAAGACGCCAGGAGTATGTGAACGGTAGGCTCTAACTTTTGCACACTAAATTACAGCACACTTGACCAGCCTTTTTGACTTGCGTAACCGTCTGTCGAAAGTTGCTCTAGGCAGCATAAAATTATCAAAGTTTTAAAAATCCACGTGTGGACTCTAAAAAAGTGCGTCCGTTAATGTGGCGTATTGTTTCAAAGCAAACACAAATAACTCAAAGCACGAAAGTCACTTTGTATGCAACGCTGTAACTTGATATTGAAGAAAGCCAGCAACGGCTGCCAAATTTGATTATTTCCATCATTAGCCACGGCCACGGCGCGCAAGTGGCGCGCTTACTCGCCCAGCTTGGAACCCTACCCGCGCCTAAATTACGGCGTGTAATGTTGATCATTAACAAGCCTGAATTGGACGAGGGCGTGGTGTTTGCCGATGTTGCTTTGGCGGCAAAATTGAATTTGCATATTGTGCGTAATTCCCATCCGCTGGGTTTCGGGGCAAACCACAATCAGGCCTTCAGGACTTGCGTTGACCTTTATGGCAAACATGGCGCGCGCTTGTTTTGTGTACTGAACCCTGACATTGAGCTGCCTTCGACAGGGGTGGCGAATATTGATTTGGTAGCTGCTTTGAGCGATGCTCTTGCTCAGCCGGGCGTAGGCTTGGCGTACCCGAAACAAGTAGACTCACGCGGCAATGCAGCTGACTTTGAACGCGCTTTAGCAACGCCGCAGGCTATTGTTCTGCGGCAGCTGGGCCTGGGCGAAATAAAGCCAGGTTCTGGTGTAGATTGGGTCAACGGTGCGTGCATGGCGTTTCGAGCAGATGTATTTGCCACTCTGGGAGGATTCGATGAACGTTACTTTATGTATTGCGAGGACGTGGACATCTGTTTGCGTTTGCAACTTGCAGGGCACATGATGACTCGTGTAGATGCTTCGGTGGTGCACCACACGCATCGGCGCACATTGAAGAACTTTCAGCACCTTGCCTGGCACTTGCGCAGCCTGCTGCGTTTGTGGCGCTCTGACGCTTACCGTTCGTATGTTTTTTATCTGGCCAACAAACAAAGACAAAAAGGAAATAGCTCTTTGAGGAAAACACAAAAATGATGGTCTTGGCAGTTGTTGCTTTTTTGGCCTCCGTTGGCGTGTGCCTAGCGCTGATGGTCAGCGGAAGGCAGAGGGCTAGGCTTTACGGCCGCGATAAGCCACAGAGATTTCACCATGGGCATGTGCCACGATTTGGCGGTTTAGCTATCGTTACGGGTTGTGGTCTGGCTTGGTGTTTGGGAGCGGGTGGCAATTCGCTGGGACTTGCGATTAACGTTGGCATTAATTGGCAAAAGACTGCGCAATGGCTGTTGGTCCTGGCGCCGGTGGTGTTGGCCGGCATGTTTGAGGACTACACCCAATCGCTGGGGCCGCGCTGGCGTCTGGCAGCTAGCGCGAGCTCTGCAGCGCTCGGCTGCTGGGTGCTATCGCTTTATGTGCCACGCTTGGGGCTTCCGATATTTGAGGCTGCGTGGCAAAGCCTGCCGTATTTGGGAGTAGGGTTAGCGTTTGTTGCGCTTAGTGGTTTACCGCACGCTTTCAACATGATTGACGGCTACAACGGGCTAGCTGGAATCGTGGCAGTGCTTGTTAGTTGCGCACTGAGCTATGTTGCGCTGCTTCTGGGCGACAGACTGGTCGCAGCCATGTTGATTCCAATGGTGGGCGCAACGCTAGGCTTTCTATATTGGAACTATCCGAGAGGGCTAATCTTTGCCGGTGATGGTGGTGCCTACCTGTGGGGTGCAGTCATTAGCATTGCCAGCGTGTTGCTGGTGCAGCGTAACGATGCGGTGTCTCCTTGGTTTCCCATGCTGCTGTTAATTTATCCCATTTGTGAAACTGCGTTTTCCTCCTATCGAAAAATGGTTCGAGGCGTATCGCCGAGTGTGGCTGATGCTCTGCATTTTCATCAGCTTATTTATCGAAGGATTGTCAGAGGTGTGGTGCATGACGATGCGTCACGCCGAATGTTGATGCGCAACAATCGAACATCACCTTATTTGTGGAGTTTCACGCTGCTAACTGTTGTACCAGCGGTACTGTTTTGGCGGAACTCTTTCTTGTTAATGGCTTTTTGCGTCTTGTTTGTCTTTACTTATGTGGTTGTTTATATTGCGATTATTCGTTTTAAAATACCGAAATGGCTGCGCCGTTAATAAAAAAAAGATTAAATGCAAGCCAAACGAAGTGATGTTAAACATTGGTTTTCTAAGGTAAATAATATGAATGATCTAGTTAATATTCAATTGCAAATCGAGAAACTCCAAAAGCAGGCTCAGCAAATTAAACTTAAAGAGTTTGACAAAACTGTGCGGGAAATTCAAGCGAAAATGCGCGCTTTTGGTATTAGTTTGAAGGATTTGCAAGCAGCGAATTCAGGCAAATCAGCAAAACGCATTGAACAGCTTGGCACCACCAGAAAGAAATCGCGCAAAGTTGCCAGCTCGGTTGTAGGCAGCAAGGTTGAGCCCAAGTACCGTGGTACTGAAGGCCAAAGTTGGAGCGGTAGGGGTTTGATGCCGCGTTGGTTAAAAGCGCTGGTCGCAGCGGGCCACGCAAAAGAAGAATTCCTGATTAACAAGCCTTCGGTTTGATTAACCGTATAGCCCGCTCTTTGTTAATCCACGCCTATGTCCACTAAACCTGATCCTTCGCACATCTCAGCGCGCGATAAAGCCGAAATTCTGGCGCAGGCGCTACCGTACATTCGCAAGTTTCACGGCAAAACCATGGTCATTAAATATGGCGGCAACGCCATGACTGACCCGGCCCTGCAGGCCGATTTTGCTGAAGACGTGGTGCTGCTCAAGCTGGTTGGCATGAACCCGGTGGTGGTGCACGGAGGCGGCCCGCAAATTGAAACCGCGCTAAATCGCTTGGGTAAAAAAGGCGAATTTATTCAGGGCATGCGCGTAACTGACGACGAAACCATGGAAGTCGTTGAATGGGTGCTGGCCGGCCAGGTGCAGCAAGACATCGTGGGGCTAATCAACCAGGCAGGCGGCAAGGCCGTGGGCTTGACCGGGCGTGATGGCGGCTTGATTCGCGCTAAAAAACTCAGCATGGCCGACAGCAAAGACCCCACCAAAGCGCACGACGTGGGCTTTGTAGGCGACATTGTCAGCATTGACCCCAGCGTGGTGCGGGCGCTGCAAGACGACGCGTTTATTCCGGTCATCAGCCCGATTGGCTTTGGCGAAGACAACGAAAGCTACAACATTAACGCCGATGTGGTGGCCGGCAAGCTGGCCACTGTTTTAAAAGCTGAAAAGCTGCTGTTGCTGACCAACATACCCGGCGTGTTGAACAAAAAAGGCGAGCTGCTCACTGACCTGACTGCGCGGCAGATTGACGAGCTGTTTGCCGACGGCACCATTTCAGGTGGCATGCTGCCCAAAATCGCCGGCGCGCTTGATGCCGCCAAGAGCGGCGTGAATTCGGTGCACATCATTGACGGCCGGGTGCCGCATGCGCTGCTGCTGGAGATTTTGACCGAGCAGGCTTTTGGCACCATGATTCGAAGCCATTGAATGGGATAAATCCCTCTCCCGCCTGCGGGAGAGGGCGGGGGAGAGGGCGGGGGAGAGGGCGGGGGAGAGGGCGAATGCTGAAAAGCTGTTCCCACTGCGCTTGCCCTCACCCCAACCCTCTCCCCAGGGGGAGAGGGAGTAACACTGGTACCTATCAGAACCAAATATGAGACTCTTATTAGTTGAAGACGACGTCATGGTAGCCAGCGGCATCAAGCTGGGGCTTTGCGGCGCTGGCTATGCGGTCGACTGGGTGGGCAGTGCCGAGCGGGCTGAAGAAGCGCTGGGCCGCGAAACCTTTGACGCCGCCATCATCGATATTGGCCTGCCCGCCATGGACGGTGTGGGGCTGCTGCGTACCCTGCGCCGCAGCGGCGTGACCATTCCCGTCATGCTGTTGACCGCGCGCGACGCGCTACAAGACCGCGTGCAAGGCCTGGACGCCGGGGCCGACGACTACATGGTCAAACCCTGCGAGCTGCCCGAGCTGCTGGCTAGGTTGCGTGCGCTGCTGCGTCGATCACAGGCAGCCACCAGCGCCGTTTTGTCGTTTGGCCCGCTTGAGCTTGATGCCGCCAATCGGCAAGCCACTGCCAACGGCCAAGTCCTTGAGCTAGGCCCACGCGAATGGACGGTCATGCAATACCTGATGACCCACGCGCCCAAGCCCACCGGCAAAGACAAGCTGCTGCAAGCGCTGACCGGCTGGGACAAAGAGATCACCACCAACGCGATTGAGGTCTACATTTCTCGCCTGCGCGCCAAGCTGGAGCCGCACGGCATTGCGCTGCGTTCGATTCGCGGCTTTGGCTACCGGCTAGAACTTACCCCCAGCCCAGGTTTGCCCAGCCTGCAAGGCCCGGCATGAAACCCAAAAAACCTGCATGCACCCGCTAGCCATTACATCGGGGCTGCAGCGGCGCTTGCTGCTGCTCTTGTTGCTGCCGCTCGGGTTTTTTGCGCTGGTCAGTATTTATTTGGACTACCGAACCGCCGGCAGCGTGGCGTTTCAAAAAGACCAACAGTTGCTGCGACTGATTCCGCTGATGGCGGATTCAGTTTTGGGGCCTACAGACAATAAAACCGCCACGCCGGTGTTGCTGTTAGCGCCTAGCATTGAAGACTTTATTAAAGACCGCGAAAGCTTTGTTGGGTTTCGCCTGTCTGACGCCGCTGGTAACTTTTTGGCCGGGCAAGCGTGGATTACCGGCGTGCTGCCCAGCTCACGCGAGCCCGAGCTGCACAGTGTCGAGACCGATGGCACCACTTACCGAATTGCGGCCCAGCGGGTCAATACCGCTGCAGGCGAGCTGATTGTGCTGCTGGCCGACGGCTCAGACCCGCGCCAGCAATGGGTGCGCTCGATATGGGTCAAGGTGCTGCTGCCAAATTTGGCGCTGGTGCTGGCTGCTGGCTTTGCAGTCAATTGGGCGGTGAAGCGGGCGCTTAAGCCGCTGGTTGAATTGACTGGCGCAGTGCAGCGGCGCAGCCCACGCGATTTAAGTCCGATGGACGCCGCCGCTGCGCCCGCTGAAGTGCAGCCGCTGGTGGCCGCGCTTAACCGCTTGTTGGGCTTGGTCAATGACCAGGCAGAGGGCCAGCGCCGCTTTGTAGCCGACGCTGCGCACCAGTTGCGCACCCCGCTGGCGGGCTTGCAGGCGCAGGTAGAAGCCTGGGCGCAAGCCGCTGAAGCCGCTGAAACCGCAACATCGGCACATTCAGCACATCCCACCGGGGACTTGGCAAGCAAGTCCGGCAGCTTGCTGTTGTCCAACGACAAAATCTTCAAGCTGCGCAGCGCCACGCGCCGCACCTCTCAGCTGGCCAACCAGTTGCTGGCGCTGTCGCGTGCCGACGCCACTGCGCTGGCCACCCAGCCCATGCAGCGGGTAGATTTAAAAGAGCTGTGCGAGTCAATATTGCCCGCCCATTTAGACGCCGCCTTTGAAAAAGAAATTGACCTGGGGCTGGACGCCGCACCGGTTTACGCCGTGGGCCACGAGTGGCTGCTGCGCGAGCTGCTCGGCAACCTCGTCGACAACGCCGTGAAGTACACGCCGCGCGGCGGAACTGTGACCATTCGCTGTGGGCGAACTGAGGGCGTTGCGGCGAGTTCTGCCGGTCAAGCTCAAGGCGTGTTTTTGGAAGTCATAGACGACGGCCCCGGCATAGCGCCGCAAGAGCGCAGCAAGGCGCTTGAACGCTTTTACCGCGTGCCGGGCACAGCGGGCGAGGGCAACGGCCTGGGCTTGGCCATTGCCGACGAGCTGGCCCGGGCCCACCATACCCAGCTTGAGCTCGACTACGCCAGTATCGCAGGCGATGGCATTGGCAGTCGCCGCGGGCTGCGGGTGCGGCTAAGCTTGTAACCCGGTTGAAAGCGGCAGCAGGAAAACCCGCATTTATCGGCCCTGTTTTTGGCTAAGGTGCTACCAGCGCTGTGCGAGAATCATTTTGAGACGTTTTGAAAAGCAAAAAAGTACCCTGACACCGTACTGCTTTTTTCATTTCGCCAACTTTTTTATCTCCCACTACTTTCAACGCCTTGCGCGCCACTGCCCATGTCTGATTCAGCGCTTGATGCCAACACCCTTCCCATCGGCGGCGCTGCGGCTGTAGAAGAAAGCACCCGCAAACGGCCCAAGCCAGGCGAGCGCCGTGTGCAAATTTTGCAGGCGCTGGCCGCCATGCTCGAGCAGCCCGGCGCTGAACGCATCACCACCGCCGCACTGGCTGCCCGGCTCGATGTGAGCGAAGCTGCGTTGTACCGCCACTTTGCCAGCAAGGCGCAAATGTTTGAAGGCTTGATTGACTTCATCGAGCAAAGCGTTTTTACGCTGGTCAATCAAATCGCCGAGCGCGAGCCTGACGCTGCGCTGCGCACCCGCCGCCTGATTGCCATGGTGCTGCAGTTCGGCGAGAAAAACCCCGGCATGACCCGCGTGATGGTGGGCGACGCGCTGGTGTTTGAAAACGACCGCCTGCAAGACCGCATGAACCAGTTTTTTGACAAGCTCGAATCGGGCTTTAAACAAAACCTGCGTGACGCCGCCACCGCCAGCGGCGCGGCCACGCCCACGGTCGATGCGCAAGTGCGCGCGTCGGTGATTGTGGCGTTTATGGTGGGGCGCTTGCAGCGTTTTGCGCGCTCGGGCTTTAAGCGTTTGCCGTCAGAGCATTTGGACGCCAGCCTGGCAATATTGCTGGGTTGAGTGCAGTTTTGCGGTGTGCAAAGCGCTATTTATTTAATAGCTGCTCGCGCCCGTATTTATTGGGCTATAGCCTTATTTATGCCCTATTTTTCCCTATTTCGCGCTGTTTTAGACCTTTTTCGGCTTGAAAATGCTCCCTATTGACTGCGCGGGCTGGGCCTTGCAGTTGCTGCCCGGCGGAGCAATTTACTTGCCCGAAGTCGCCACGCTGCTGGTGGCCGATGCGCACTTTGGCAAAGCCGTCAGCTTTCGCTTGGCAGGCGTGCCCGTACCCCAAGGCACCAC
>JANMWH010000358.1:0-1836 GCA_031393945.1 Polaromonas sp.
CCGGCAAGCTGAGCCTGCCAGATTTGCTTGCGCTCAAGAAACCGCTAGCCATTTTGGTGGGGGTAGACTTCGGGTCGCCCAACTTCGATGGCGAGCTCCATGAGCTTGGTTTGCTCGCTCAAACGGCCGGACTACAACCCGCAGAAAAGGTGACCTGCAAACGTCGCGCCCCTGATGCTGCGCTTTTTATCGGCAGTGGCAAGGCCGACGAGATAAAAATGCTGGCGCAGCAGCTGGGTGCCTCAGAGATCTTGTTTGACCAGGCGCTCAGCCCAGCCCAGCAGCGCAATCTTGAGCGGCACCTTGAGTTGCCCGTTAACGACCGAACCCTGCTGATTCTCGAAATTTTTGGCCAACGTGCCCGCAGTCACGAAGGCAAGCTTCAAGTCGAGCTGGCGCGTTTGCAGTACTCGTCAACACGCCTGGTGCGCAGATGGTCTCACCTTGAGCGCCAAACCGGTGGCGCGGGCGTGCGTGGCGGCCCCGGTGAAAAGCAAATTGAGCTGGACAAGCGCATGATCGGCGAAGCCATCAAGCGGTGTAAAGATCGTTTGTCGAAGGTCAAAAAGCAGCGCCAAACGCAGCGCCGCCAGCGCGACAGGCGCGGCGCTTTCAACATCTCGTTAGTAGGCTATACCAACGCCGGTAAATCTACGCTTTTTAATGCCCTGACAAAAGCCAAGGCCTACGCCGCCGACCAACTTTTTGCCACGTTAGACACCACGACGCGCCAGGTTTACCTGGGTGACGCACTGCGTTCTGCATCGCTTTCCGACACGGTCGGGTTTATTCGCGATTTGCCGCACGGACTGGTCGATGCATTTGCGGCTACTTTGCAAGAGGCCGCCGACGCTGACCTGTTGCTGCATGTCGTTGACGCCGCCAATCCAGACTACCTTGAACAAATTGAACAGGTTCAACGCGTGCTGGAGGAAATTGGCGCTGCACATGTGCCGCAAGTCCTTGTATTTAATAAGCTGGATGCTCTTGAAAAATCGCAATGGCCACTGCAACTCAGCGATATGTTTGAAGTAAAAGACGCGTTCTCTGATTCGGTCAAGCGCGTTGAGAGGGTTTTTGTCAGCGCCCAAACCGGCGACGGCCTGCCCGATTTGCGTCGCTTGTTGCAAAGCCATGCTGCAATAAACGATGCCCTTGGAACACGTGCCAGCTTTGAGCAAACTGCTCAAGCTGAGCTTTGAATTAGGCACAATAGAGTTCTGTAAAAAAAGCGAGTTGGATTCCATGATTTTGAACCCTGTACTGCAATCGTTGTCGTCATGGCCTGCCAGGCTTAAGCGCCGGGCTTTGGGTATGTTTAATTTGAATGACAACAAATGGGGTCGCGACGGAGAAAGTCCGCCGCCAGACAAATCGTCTCCTGACGAAAAGCCGTCGGGTACCGAGCCCGACACCTCAGCGCCAACACCGCCTCCTGTGCGTAACAAGCCTAAGGGCGCCAATCAAGGCCCCCCTGACCTTGATGAGCTCTGGAAGGACTTCAACCGCAAATTAACTGGCCTTTTCGGCGGCAATAAAAACGGCCGCGGTCGCAACAACGGCAACGGTGGTTTTGGCGGCGGCGACGGTTCGGGCGGCGGTTTTCAGCCAGACATGAAAAGTGCAGGCATTGGTGCGGGCTTGATAGCTGGCGTAGCTGTGCTGATCTGGCTGGGCACCGGCTTTTTCATTGTGCAAGAGGGACAGCAGGCCGTCATTACGCAGTTTGGTAAATACAACGCCACGGTAGGCGCAGGCTTTAATTGGCGTCTGCCGTACCCGATTCAGCGCCACGAATTGGTCGTGGTAACGCAAATTCGCTCGGTTGAAGTGGGG
>JANMWH010000390.1:0-2752 GCA_031393945.1 Polaromonas sp.
CTCAACCTGAGTGCAATGCCGGCCAACGGGTGGTTGCCGTCGAGCACCACATGCTCGGGGTAAATTTCGGTCACGGTGTAGATGTGGTTTTGGGGTGTGTCAGGGTTGGCACCGGCGGGAAGGGCGGCGCCGTCAAATGTCATGCCTTCTTCAAGCTCAGCCGGGAACAGCGCGCGCGGCTCCAGGAAAACCAGTTGTTCGTCGTAGTCGCCAAAGGCTTGTTCGGGCTCTAAGTGCAAATCGATGGCCGCGCCGGCTTCTTGGTTTTGCAGGGCCGCTTCAATGCTGGCCAGCAGGTCGTTGCCGCCTAGTAAAAATTCGACTGGCTCGTCGAGTTCATCTAGAACTTCGCCGAGCGTATCTTTTAATGTCCAGGTAAGGGCTACAACGCATTGTGGGGTGATTTTCATCGCACAATTGTCCCATGGAACCCCAACTTGCTTTGCCTTTGCTTGCCGGCTTGACGCCTGCGCAATTCATGCGCCGCCACTGGCAAAAAAAACCGCTGCTGGTGCGCGCTGCGGTGCCCGAATTTGTGGGCTCAAAGCCGTTGCTAAGCCGGGCCGCCTTGTTCAAGTTGGCGGCTACAGCTGGCGTGGAGTCAAGGTTGCTGGTGAAGTCGGGCGCCAGTTGGAAGATGAAAAGCGGCCCGTTTGCAAGCCGCGGCCTTCCGCCCGTCAGCCAGCCGGGCTGGACGCTGCTGGTGCAAGGCGTTGACGGCATTGATGCAGGGGTGCACCAGCTGCTGCAGCAATTTCGGTTTGTGCCCGATGCGCGGCTCGACGATGTGATGATTTCTTATGCTTCGGCGGGCGGCGGCGTGGGCCCGCACGTTGACAGTTACGACGTGTTTTTATTGCAGGCCAGTGGCAGCCGCCGCTGGAAAATTGCCAAGCAAAAAGACTTGAGCCTGCAGCCCGATTTGCCGTTAAAAATTTTGAAAAATTTCAAAGCCGAAGAAGAATTTGTGCTGCATGCGGGCGACATGCTGTACCTGCCGCCGCACTATGCGCACGACGGCATCGCTGAGTCGGCCACAGGGCCTGATGGCAAGGCGCTGGACTGCATGACCTACTCGATTGGTTTCAAGTCGCCGGCTAGCGAAGAACTGGCTTGCGAGCTGCTGCACCGGTTGGCTGAGTTTGGCGAAGATGCACTGCAAGCCGAAGACGCGCACAACGCCTTGACGAAAAAACGCTACCGCGACCCGCAACAAGCGGCAACGGCAAACCCCGCGCTGCTGCCACCGTCGCTAACCGAATTTGCACGTGACGCGGTTAATCGCGCGCTGCAAAACCCGCTGGCCGTTGCCTGTGCGTTGGGCGAAATCATGACCGCGCCCAAGGCTGGCGTGTGGTTTGATGAAGCAAGCGTTATGGTGGGCTTGCCAACCCGGCCCAGCCGCATCACCTTGTCCACCCAAACACGCATGATGTACGACGCGGATCACATCTTCATCAACGGTGAAAGCTACCGAGCTAAAGGGGCAGACGCAGCTTTGATGCGGCGCCTGGCTGACCAACGCGGCCTTACCTCAGTTGAACTTGTAAAAGCCAGCAACGGCGCGCTCCAATTTTTATCGGACTGGCGCGCTGGCGGGTGGCTGGCGATTGATTGACCGATGACTGAGCTGACGGCATGATGACGCCACCATGACTACACCACCCGCCAACCCCGAAGGCTTTGTTGCACCCGCTGCAACTTCTGAGCTAATGCCACTGCCGCAGGGCCGAATTGAAGGGCCAACGCAGTTTGCAGCGGTGATTCGACTGGCGTTGGCGACAGCGGCTGCGCAGGGCTGGCGCGAAATCGTGATCAGCGATGCGAATTTTGAAAGCTGGCCTTTGGGCGAGCGAGCGGTTGCGCAGTCGCTTAACGACTGGTCAAAAACTGGCCGTACCTTCACGATGCTGGCCAGAAATTACGACGAAGTTACGCGCAGACACGCCCGTTTTGTAACGTGGCGGCGCACTTGGGCGCATATCGTGACGTGCCGGGCCAACACGCAGTTAGCGGCCGACGATTTTCCTTCTGGCCTGTGGAGCCCGGTGTGGGTTTGCCAAAAGCTCGACCTAGTGCGCTCGACAGGCATGGCCGGTGCCGAGCCCGCCAGGCGGGTTGCGCTGCGTGAACGCCTGGACGAGTGCTTGCGCTTGTCGTCGCCGGCTTTTGCTGCAACCACCCTCGGTTTGTAGCAGGGCAGTGGCGCAACGCTTGGCCGTGCGGCGGTTACGCAACTTTTCGAGTGGTTTGTAATCCGGGCTATAATTTGAGGCTGGACACAAGAGCTCGAGTCCTTTTGTCTGGTCAAGATTGCCGGGTGTTCCCAAATTTTGACAATTTCCGGAAATTGTTTTCTTTTTATTTTTAAGGATTGTGAAATGAATAAATCTCTCGTTCTGGCAGCTGTAGTTGCCGCCGTTGCTCTGGCCGCTTGCGGTGAGAAAAAAGTTGACGTGCCTGCACCAGCTCCAGTGGTTGCTCCAGCACCTGCTGCTGCACCAGCTCCTGCGGCTGAAGCCGCTGCTGCTGCTGCCTCTGGCGCTGCTGCTGTTGCTACCGGTGCTGCTTCGGCCGCTACCGGCGCTGCATCTGGCGCAATGGACGCTGCCAAGGACGCCATGGGCGCTGCCAAAGACGCAGCTGGCGCTGCTAAAGACGCCGCCGGTGCCGCTGGCGACGCAGCCAAAAAAGCTGCTGACGCTGCTAAGGCCGCAATGCCAGCTGCTCCAGCCAAGCCATAAGCTTTGCT
>JANMWH010000407.1:0-4827 GCA_031393945.1 Polaromonas sp.
ATTGCTGCGTTGTTGTCGGGCCGGTTAGATGCTGCTTGGGCGCGCTGGTCGCGCCCTTGGACGACGGTGGCCTGGTGCTTTTTAACGCTGGGCATTGCACTGGGCAGCTTTTGGGCTTATTACGAGCTGGGCTGGGGCGGCTGGTGGTTTTGGGACCCGGTTGAAAATGCGTCGTTTATGCCGTGGCTGGTGGGCACCGCGCTCATTCATTCGCTGGCCGTGACTGAAAAGCGCGGCGGCTTCAAAATGTGGACTGCGCTGTTGGCCATCCTGACTTTTTCACTGTCGCTGCTCGGTACCTTTATTGTGCGTTCAGGTGTGCTGAGTTCGGTGCATGCGTTTGCCACTGACCCCGCTCGCGGCGTGTTTATTTTGGGGTTTTTGCTGGTGGTGGTGGGTGGTTCGCTGGCGCTGTTTGCGTGGCGCGCGCCGCGTGTCGGCTTGGGCGGCAGCTTTGAGCCGGTATCGCGCGAATCCATGCTGTTGGCCAACAACGTGCTGCTGGTGGTGTCCGCAGCGGCGGTGCTGCTGGGCACGTTGTACCCGCTGGTGATTGACGCATTGGGCATGGGCAAGTTGTCAGTTGGCCCGCCGTATTTTGTTGCGGTGTTTGTGCCGCTGATTGCGCCGGCTTTGTTTTTAATGGGCGTTGGCCCCATGACTCGCTGGCGCCAGGCAGAAGTTATCGACCTGGCCAAACGCCTGCGTTGGGCGATTGGCGTCAGTGTGCTCAGCGCCATCATTGCGCCCCTGCTTTTGGGCAGTTGGACGCCCATGACCGGGCTGGGCTTGTTACTGGCGGCCTGGGTAGCCAGCACGGCTGTGCTTAACCTGGTTACCCGCGTGCGCGAGCACCGTGCGCCCAGTTTGCTGGCCCGCTTTGCGGCGCAACCCGGCAGCTACTACGGCATGTTGCTGGCGCATTTCGGCATCTCAGTGTTTATCGTCGGCGTAACGGTCGTCAGCAGTTTTCAAAGTGAAAACGACGTGCGCATGGAGCCAGGCGACACGGCCACGGTGGGCGGCTACAGCTTCAAACTAGACAGTGTGCTCCAGGCCAACGGCCCGAACTACACCGCCTCACGCGCCACACTCACAGTAACTGACGGAGACAAAGTCATTGCCACGCTTAAACCCGAACGGCGCGTGTACACCGTGCGCAGCACGCCCATGACTGAAGTGGCGATTGACCGCGGCATCACGCGCGATTTGTATGTGGCTCTTGGCGAGCCGGTCAGCTCTACAGCCTGGAGCGTGCGCCTGCACCACAAGCCGTTCGTTAACTGGATCTGGTTTGGCTGCGTGTTGATGGCGCTAGGCGGCTTGCTGGCCGTGCTTGACCGGCGCTACCGCGCGGTGCGCGTGGCAGCTAAAAAAGCAGCGCCAATCGCCCCGCCCAACCCCACGGCTACGCCAAGCGGCACGCCTGTACCGGCCGCGGCAAAAGTAGTTGTGTAATAGTGAACAGCCCTAATAGCTCGATCAGCACACCCCCCAGCGGAAGCATCAAGCGGTTTTTGCCGCTGATTATTTTCTTGGTGCTGGTCGGGTTTTTGGCTGTGGGCTTGACGCTGAACCCGCGTGAAGTGCCGTCGCCGCTGATCAACAAGCCCGTACCAACATTTAATTTACCGGTGCTGGGCACGCCTGAAAAACGCATGGGCACGCAAGACTTGCTGGGCACCGTGTGGATGCTCAATGTATGGGCATCGTGGTGCGTCGCCTGCCGGGTAGAGCACCCGGTGCTGGTTGAGCTGGCCAAAACCAATCAAGTGCCTATTTACGGGCTGAATTACAAAGACAAATCACCTGCCGCGATTGCCTGGCTGGGCAATTTTGGTAACCCCTACAGCACGTCGCTGGTTGACGCTGATGGGCTGGTGGGTATTGACTTGGGGGTGTACGGTGTGCCTGAAACGTTTGTGATCGACAAGCAGGGCGTGATTCGCCTTAAGCACATTGGCCCGGTCACGCCAGAGGCACTGAAGGACACGATTTTGCCGCTGGTTAAAAAACTTTCTGCAAGCTAGTTCATGAAGGTATTTTTCGTAGCAATGGCGCTTTGCCTGAGCTTGATTGCTCAGGCAAAAGTAGCGCCCAACACCTCGGCTGACCCAGTTCTGGAAGCCAAAATGATGGTGATTGCTGAAGAGCTGCGCTGCCTGGTGTGCCAAAACGAAACCATTGCCGCGTCACACGCCGACCTGGCGATTGACTTAAAAAATCAAATCCGCATCAAGCTCACCCAAGGTCAGTCGCAAAAAGAAATTTTGGGTTTTATGGTCGAGCGCTACGGCGACTTTGTGCTGTACCGCCCGCCGCTTAAAACCACTACTGCGCTGCTGTGGCTGGGGCCGTTTGTGCTGATGGGTGTAGCCGTGTTGCTGCTGGTGCTGAACGTCAGGCGGCGCCGGCGCAGCGCAGTGGCGGGCACGCAAACCGCCATGAGCGCAACCGATGTGGCCAAAGCCAGGCAACTGCTAGGCGACGCGCCTGAGCCGCAAAACCTTTCCAAATAATCGATGGTGCGCTGATGATGTTGTTCTGGTTTCTTGTCGCGTGCCTTGTTTTGCTCGCTATTGGTTTGATATTGCCCGCTTTGCTCAGCGCAAAACCTGTCGCTGCAGTGCCCAGCGCGGTGGGCGCCCGCCAGGCTAACTTGTCGGTGCTGCGTGAGCAACTCGCGCAACTCGATGTGGACTTTGCCGCCGGCAGTTTGAATACAGAGCAATTGGCGCTGGCCAAAACCGAAATCGAGCGCCGGGCGCTTGAAGAAGAAAGCACCCTAGAGGCGCCTGTGGCCCAAGCAAAGTCAACCTGCACTGCCATCACCCTTGGCGTGGCGGTGCCGCTGCTGGCTTTCGGTATTTACGGCTTTTTAGGCAACCCGTTTGCGCTGGACCCGATCAGCACGTCGGCCAACAGCACCGCCGATGTGTCGCCCGCGCAGGTCGAAGAAATGGTCAAGCAGTTTGCGGCGCGCCTTGAAAACCTGCCGCCGGGCGAGGCGGTCGACCCCAAGGCGTGGGAAATGCTGGCCCGTTCGTATGCGGCCATGCAAAAGTTTCCCGAAGCCAACAAAGCTTACAAACGGGCGGTTGAGCTTGCGCCCGGCAACGCCCAGCTGCTGGCTGACCACGCCGATGTGATGGCCATGATGCAGGGCCAAAGCACGTTGGGCGAGCCCGCCAAACTTATTGCCCGTGCCCTGGTGCTTGACCCGAACAATCTGAAAGTACTGGCGCTTGCAGGCAGTGCCGCCTTTGAGCGCAACGACTTTGCCATGGCCATTGCGCACTGGACCAAAGCGCGCGAGCTTGCGCCTGCTGGCAGCGAATTTGCGAGCGGGCTAGACCGCAGCCTGCAAGAAGCACGTGCAGCGTCGGGCAAAGCCCCAGCCGTGGTTGCCGAGGCCAGCCCGGCCGGTACGGCCAGCCCTGTAAGCCCGCCCGCTGCCGCCAGCCCGCAACCCGCAGCCGCTTCCGCAGCCAGCATTCAAGGCGTGGTTATCTTGGCACCTGCCTTGGCCGCCAAGGTTGCCCCAGACGACACGGTGTTTATCTTTGCGCGCGCAGCTCAAGGTCCCCGCATGCCACTGGCCATCTTGAAGCGCAAAGCCAGCGAGCTGCCCATTACCTTCACGCTAGACGACAGCACTGCCATGTCTGACGCCATGAAGCTGTCCAAGTTTGAAATGGTGGTTGTGGGCGCCCGCGTTTCCAAGTCCGGCAACGCCATGCCGCAAAGCGGCGACCTGACCGGCCAGAGCGCGCCAGTCAAAGCGGGCGGTAATAAACTGACGCTGGTGATTGACGGCGTGCAGCCTTAAGCGCTTGTATCGCCATCTGATTTGCTATTATTTAAATAGCTGCTCGCGCCCGATTTTATTGGGCTACGGGCACAAAAAGCTTGTAAAAAAGGCCAAAACTAGCCTCCGCAGGCGCTTTTACAGGCTCTCTTAGGCCTTCACAAGCGCTGCAGCTCATAGTCGCTCAAACTGCCGCAAATCGCCCGCGCAAATAGGCAATGATCTTGTCTGAATCATTCATCCACTGGGTGGTTTGGGCAGAACCCGCGCCGTCGGTAATACGCAAGCAAGGCACCTTGGTTTGCCCGCTACCAGCCAAAAGTGCCTGGCGATCAGCGCCTTCATGTTGCGCGTCAACCCGCTTGATGGGTAGCGACAAACGGCTGATTTCTTGCCGCGTTTTGATGCAAAACGGGCAGGTTTTGAACTGATACAGCGTCAGCGCCTGGCACTCGGCGTCTACCGCCGCTTGGGCCGGCGCCGCTCTAGCTATGCCTTTGGGGCGGGTTAGCGCTTCTTTGAGCAGCATGAAAGGGCCCAGCACGATGCGCAGGGTTCTAAAAAAGTAACGAATAATAATTTTCATGTCATCAGTTTAATTGCGCGCATCAAGCACTCGGTTTGAGGTGCAGTTTTAAAGGTATTTGCATTGCGGCGCTTTATGGCGCAAAATGCGCCATAAAGGAGCTTTTCATGACCGCTGCCAGACAATTCGCTTCCGTCAAACTGCCTGAATCTTTGGTGCAACAAGCCAGGCAAGCCGCTCAGCCCCTGCGGCGCTCTGCCGCTGGGCAAATCGAATACTGGGCCACGCTGGGCCGCGTGGTCGAGCATTCTGGCCTGACGGTACAAGAAGCGCGCGCCGCAATTGAAAATTACGAGGCAGCGCCAGCTGATTCGCTCGAAGCCGTCAAGCAGCGCATGCTGGCCGCAAGCACCGACGGTAGCCTGCAAGCCCACATTCGCAGCATCGTTGCAGACAATCGCCAAAAAGCTGAATTGCGCAAAGCCGCTTGAAT
>JANMWH010000435.1:0-2053 GCA_031393945.1 Polaromonas sp.
CCGACCAGCCGGAAAACACCGCTCCAGCGGGTGGCGTGGTGTTCAGTCGCATAAATGACGTGTCTGTACCTACTGGACCTACGCCGGCTGTGCCTGAAATGTAATTACGGTTGAACAGCAGAGTTGCGCCACTAGTTTGAAGCACGTAATTTGGATTCAAAGCACTGATGTTGCAGCCACTGGATTTATAAAACCAGTACGTGTTCAGCGTACTCGCCACCGTTTGTGTGGAAATACAGTGATCCGCGCTCAAAAAGTAAGGCGTCCCGCTGGACTGGGCATCATTTAACAAAGTGCCCGTGCATACGTACGCGGTGGCGCCTTTAAGGTATGCCATTAAGGCGACGGCTTTGCTGGCAGTGCTAAGGTCTTGGTTGCAGGTTACGTCTACGTTACAACTTCCAACGGCGTCTTTGGGCGCGTCGGCCCCATTCGTTTGGAGTCCCCCTGTCAGGCTCTCTTTACCTAGGGGGTCTAGAAAAAAATGGCTGATTCGCGGAACAGCAATCAGCGTGCTGGCCGTTAAGGCATCCTTTGGCAATTCAATCTCAAGCGTACCGCTGGCGCCCTTTAAAAACGGTCCCCAGTAGGTTCGACCATCTTCAGTTGTGTCGCCAGAGGCCAGGTTGCTTGCCAGGGCGTCATTAACGGTTTTGCCGCTGACTTCAAAGGCGTCATTGCTACCGCTGGCATAAAAACGAATGGTGGCCTGTGAAGAAAGCGATTGAACCACCAGGCCAATGCGCATACCTTCTGCACCACCAGACGTGAACGCCAATGCGGCAACTTGCCCGCCTTCGGGGGTGGCAGACCACTGCAGGAGTTGCCCTGTTGAAGCGCTGTCCTTTGCCTGGATCACTTCGCGTGCGAAACCTACCTGCATCGCCTTTCCCATTCCTCTTTTGGTTTGACCTTGACGCATCTCCATGGTTTTTTCAGCGCTGACACTGCCTAGATCGATGGCAGTTACTACCGGTTTTCGATTGCGGCTTTTAGGGCTCAACGGCAGCGTTTTTGCTTGCGGCTCGGCTGGTTGAACATAGGCATCAACAGATGCTTTTGCCGACCGCACACCGCCGTTGCCGTCGTTGACGCTAATGGAATCGACAGCCTTTGCTTGTTCCAGTTTTGGGGACGCTGAAACATTGGCTGGATCTGAGCTGCCGCCGCATCCTGCAATCAGCAGAGCAGCCGAGACTGTTGTTATCCAGCGACCATGCGTAGGCCAAAAACGTGATTTATTTTGCATTTTGAGTGTCGAAAGGGTAAAGATGCGTCTAAAAATAGGGCGAAATTTTGTACCAAAGATTGCAAAATGTCAATCACTTCCGCAAAGCCGCACTAGATCCCCGTCTTTAGCGAGCGACAGCAACCCAGCCTTCGCATAAACCGCCAGCTTGTCGCGCGTGTCCACAATGTCGAGGTTGCGCATCGTCAGCTGGCCAATTCGGTCGAGCGGGCTGAACGGTGCGTCTTCTACCTTTTCCATAGATAAGCGCTCTGGCTTGTAGGTCAGGTTTTGTGATTCGGTGTTCAAAATTGAATAATCGTTGCCACGCCGCAGCTCCAGCGTGACTTCACCTGTGATGGCACTTGCTACCCAGCGCTGGGCGGTTTCGCGCAGCATGATGCATTGCGGGTCAAACCAGCGGCCCTGGTATAACAATCGGCCGAGTTTTTTACCGTTCATGCGGTATTGTTCAATCGTGTCTTCGTTGTGAATGCCCGTAACCAAACGCTCGTACGCTATGAAAAGCAAAGCAAGGCCCGGTGCCTCGTAAATGCCGCGGCTTTTGGCTTCGATGATGCGGTTTTCAATCTGGTCGCTCATGCCCAGGCCATGGCGGCCACCAATGACATTCGCTGCCAGAATCAAATCAACCAGGTTGTCAAAGCGCTTGCCGTTGAGGGCAACCGGTTGGCCTTCCTCAAAGCGCACGGTGACTTCTTCGCGCTTGACTTCGACTTCGTCCTTCCAGAAGGCCACGCCCATGATCGGGTTGACGATTTTCATCCCGCTTGACAGCAGTTCGAGGTCTTTGGCCTCGTGCGT
>JANMWH010000456.1:0-5442 GCA_031393945.1 Polaromonas sp.
GCCTTTTAAGGCTTGAATAAAAAAGACTGAAGCTACCAAATACAGCAGCGTGACGATGTTCATGCTCATTTCGCGGCTCCTTCAGCGGCTGAAGATTTTTTTTCTTTTTTGCGGAACATCTCCAGCATGCGCCGCGTGACTAAAAACCCGCCGAACACATTGACAGCCGCCAGCGCAACCGCCAGCACGCCCATGGTTTTACCCAGCGGCGTTTCAGTCAGCGCGGCGGCCAGCATGGCGCCAACAATCACGATGGCCGAAATGGCGTTGGTCACCGCCATCAGCGGCGTGTGCAGCGCAGGTGTGACCGTCCACACTACGTGGTAGCCCACGTAGATAGCGAGCACAAAAATAATCAGGTTGAGTATGGTGGGACTAACGATAGTAAGAGCTTCCATGAGCTTGCCTTATTTAGAGTTGAAGACTAAGGCCGGAATTGACCACTTGCCCGAGAGGCTGTCGACTGCAGCTGCATTGCTTTTAGCGAAGGCTACCGCCCAGGATAAAACAGCGGGTGGTATTGTGGATTCGGTTTTGACGGCGTCGCCTTCCAACCCCTTGAAGTCATTTGCCATCAGAACTTCAGAGAAGGCATAACCACCAGCTCCCATTGATTTGCCGTACTGCACGTAAAAGCCACTTTTGGTGTCTGGTCGCACATCACCCAGCGATTTTTTAAGCTGGGCAGCCGAATTAACGAAGGTATCAATTTGATTGAGCCGCAATACCAGCAGGCAATCGACATTACTCAAGTTCCCTTTGTCGGCTTTGAAAATATTGCTGTTTTCCTTGACCGATAGGCAAGGATTTGTCCACGTCATGGACACCCCAGCGACGCCGCCTTTTGTCACTTTGCTGACAAACACCGCCTTCACCAATTTGTCGGTCGAGAGATAGGTCAACTGTTTGGTGCCCATCACCATTGCACCATTGGCATCACCTGAGTAGCCAAGATTGGCAGAATCCAAGTCTTTGACTTTCCAGTTTTCTGCATCGGGCAGTGTCAGGGTACTGCGACCAATTTCGACAGGTTGAGCCAAAGCCACAGCGCCGACAAAACCCGTCAGCAGACCAACCATCGCCAGGCAAACGGGCCTGCGAGCAGCAGCCAGGCTCAAGGTAGTTTTAAGCAGCACGTTTGACCTCCCCGGCTTGCGTCATCAGGCAAGCCGCCACGATGTCGTCGGTCAGGTCAATATTCAACGCGCCGTCTTTGGTGATGATCAACTTTAAAAAGTCGAGCAAGTTGCGCGCGTACAGGGCACTGGCGTCAGCCGCTACCAGCGACGCGATATTCGTTTCACCAATCAGCGTTACGCCGTGTTTAACCACGGTTTTGCCGGGTTCGGTCAATGGGCAGTTGCCGCCCTGCGGCGCTGCCAAATCGACAATCACGCTGCCCGGCTTCATGGCTTTGACCATTTCTTCAGTCACCAGCACAGGCGCGGGGCGGCCCGGGATAAGTGCTGTGGTGATCACAATGTCGGCATTGGCCACGCGCTTGGCCACTTCAGCTTTTTGCCGGGCCAGCCAGCTTGGCGGCATCGGCTTGGCGTAGCCGCCCACGCCGACAGCGGCTTCGCGCTCTTCGTCGGTTTCGTAAGGCACGTCAATGAACTTGCCGCCGAGTGACTCGACTTGCTCTTTCACGCTGGGGCGCACGTCACTGGCTTCAATCACTGCACCCAGGCGCTTGGCAGTGGCAATAGCTTGCAAGCCCGCCACGCCCACCCCCAAAATCACGACCCGCGCCGCCTTAACCGTGCCTGCAGCCGTCATCAACATAGGCATAAAGCGCTGGTACGCGTCAGCCGCCATCATCACGGCTTTGTAGCCCGCAATATTGGCTTGCGACGAGAGCACGTCCATGCTTTGCGCGCGGCTGGAGCGTGGCGCGGCTTCAAGTGCAAACGACGTCAGTTGCGCTGTGGCCATGCGCTGCAAGCCTTCCGCATCAAACGGGTTGAGCATGCCGACCATGACGCTGCCGCTTTTGACATGCGGCATTTCGGCTTCCAGCGGGCAACGCACCTTCAGCACGATGTCGGCTGCGTACGCGCCCGCCGCGTCGGTGATTTCGACACCAACAGCAAGATAAGCATCGTCTGGCACGCTGGCCCCAACACCCGCGCCAGACTGCACGCAAATCGTGTGGCCAAGGGCTTTGAGTTTTTTAGCCGTTTCCGGCGTGATAGCGACGCGCGTTTCGCCGTCAATAATTTCGGCAGGTACCCCAATCAGCATGGGTTTCTCCTCAAGGTAACGTTGGTTTTTTTAAAGGCGTTTGGGTTTGGCACCCGCCGCACACGACTATTTTTCCTGTCTGTGAGCTTACATGAGATTTTCACGCGGTTTGACTGGGTATTCCATAGTCTTCATAAGGTACGCTGCCCAATTTGCCACGCCGACGCCCCACGACTGATCAGCATAAAAATCGGTCTGGCCCCTTCCCCGATCCACCAAGCAGGGGCCGCGGATCTGGCTCAGCCAGTCCGCAGGCGTAGCGGCCCCCTCGGGGGGCAGGGCGCTACGCGAAGCGAGCAACCGTGGGGGCTCTACTTGGCCGTGGGCATGACGAATTCAGCGCCTTTGCCAATGCTTTCCGGCCAGCGCTGCATGATGGATTTTTGCTTGGTATAAAAACGAACGCCCTCCTCGCCGTAAGCGTGCATGTCGCCAAAAAGACTCTTTTTCCAGCCGCCAAAGCCGTGCCAAGCCATCGGCACCGGAATCGGCACATTGATGCCGACCATGCCAACTTGAATGCGGCGGCTAAATTCGCGAGCCACGTTGCCGTCGCGGGTGTAGCAGCTTACGCCGTTGCCAAATTCGTGTGCGTTGATCAAGTCCACCGCCTCGGCAAAGTCCTTGACGCGCACGCAGCCCAGCACCGGTCCAAAAATTTCTTCTTTGTAAATACGCATGGCGGGCGTGACGTGGTCGAACAGCGTGCCGCCCATCCAAAAGCCGTTTTCACAGTCTTTACCTGCGTCTTTGCCGGTGAAAGTACGACCGTCGACCAGCAACTTGGCACCTTCTTCCACACCTGTATCGATGTAGCCCGTGATGCGCTGGTGCGCAATGCTGGTCACGATGGGGCCCATTTCAGCGTCCAGATTCACGCCGTTTTTAATCACCAGCTTTTTGGCGCGCGCAGCCAGCATGGGCACCAGTTTATCGCCCACATCACCGACCAGCACCGCCACAGAAATCGCCATGCAGCGCTCACCAGCGGAGCCGTAGCCCGCGCCAATCAATGCATCTACCGCTTGTTCCAGGTCTGCATCGGGCATCACCACCATGTGGTTTTTAGCGCCGCCCAGGGCTTGCACGCGCTTGCCGTGGTGCGCGCCAGTTTCGTAAATGTAGTTGGCAATCGGTGTGGAGCCGACGAAAGAAATGGCCTTGACATCTGGGTGTACCAGCAGCGCATCAACTGCGTCTTTGTCGCCCTGCACCACATTGAACACGCCATTGGGCAAACCTGCCTGCTTGAGCAATTCAGCCATGAACAGGCTGGCGCTCGGGTCAATCGGGCTGGGCTTCAAAATAAAAGTGTTGCCCGCAGCAATAGCCACCGGAAACATCCACATCGGCACCATCACCGGAAAGTTAAACGGCGTGATTCCTGCGACCACGCCCAGCGGCTGGCGCAGTGTCCAGTTGTCAATGCCGGTGCTGACCTGATCGGTAAAGTCGCCTTTAAGCAACTGCGGAATGCCGCAAGCAAACTCAATGATGTCGATGCCGCGCGAGACCTCGCCCTGTGCGTCGGTAAACACCTTGCCATGCTCAGCGGTAATCAGGTGTGCCAGCTTGTCTTTGTGGATGTTGACCAGCTCTAAAAACTTGAACATAACCCGCGCGCGGCGAATGGGCGGCGTATCGGCCCAAGCAGGAAACGCAGCTTGCGCGGCAGCCACGGCGACACCGACTTCGGCTGCGCTGGCCAACGCAACCTGGCCCGACACCGCGCCGGTTGCCGGGTTGAACACGCTCTGGCTTCGGCCCGAAGCCCCGGCAAGCGCTTGCCCATTAACAAAATGACCAATGGCGGGTGCGGTAACTGAGGCGTTTGCAGGCATGAAAGTCCTTGTGGGGTGGGCGCGGTGGGCCGAGCCGCTAAGCAGCAGCAGGTTTCGTGTAAAGCACCAATTTTAGTGGTTATGCGCCCCATGGGCTGGACAACCGCCCAAGTTCAACAATACTGGCAAAGCCAAATTTTGATGTGATAATGCGCCTCGATTACATGTAAAATGCTATAAATTTAGTAGCTGCTTGCGCCCGTAAATATTGGGCAATAGCATTTATTTACACTGAAAATGGCTCTTTCCAGACAGCTAACCGACTTTTATGATTAGACACTTCAAACCCAGCGTGACCGTAGCGGCCGTGATTGCAAAAGACTTCGGTGGCGTTCAAAAATTTCTGCTGGTTGAAGAAGATACCCGCGACGGCTTGAGGCTCAACAATCCAGCCGGCCACCTCGACCCCGGCGAGAGCCTGGCCAACGGTTGTGCCCGCGAAACACTGGAAGAGACCGCGTACCACTTCAAACCCACGGCGCTGGTGGGTGTGTACATGTCCCGCTTTCAGCGCGCCCACCCTGACGAGCCTGGCGGGCAAGAGGACATCACCTACCTGCGGTTTGCATTTTGCGGCGAGTTGGGTGCGCACGTTGAAGGCCAGGCGCTGGATGTGGGGATTGTTCGGGCGGTTTGGCTGACGGCAGACGAGATTCGGGGGTGCACTGGTATGCATCGAAGTCCTTTGCTGTTGACTTGTATGGAGGATTATTTGCGTGGGCAGCGGTTTCCTTTGGATTTGGTTACTACTGATAGTTCTGTTTTTTCTGGTTAAATTTGGCTCTGGCTTGCTGGATACGGGCGCTAGCAGCTCTTAATTTTGTAGCGTTTTCGCCTTCACGTGGTTTGCCGGGGGTAGCCCGGCTGCTACTCACTTTTCTTTGCTTCGCCAAAGAAAAGTAAGCAAAAGAAAGGCGACCCGCAGGCTGGGCCGCTTCGCGGTTCCTTGAAATAGTCAAACGAGACGGAAAATTTGGAGACTTGTCCGCTTCGCGGCCTTCGGACATCTAAATTTTTTAATCCGTCTCGTTTGACTATTTCAAGCCCAGCCAGGACAGGGTGGGGAATTTGATTCGGGTTCGGATTCGGGTGCGGGGAGCCCTCACCCTAACCCTCTCCCAAAGGGAGAGGGGAAAAGAAGGAACACCTTGCTAATTCCAAACCCCGGTATTGCTCCCTCCCCCCCTGGGAGAGGGCGGGGGTGAGGGCCTCCCCGAACCTGCTTCTGCAGGCTAGTTTCTAAAATTTCCGGCTAATCCGAGCACCGCAAGGTATCCGCAGCGAAGCGAAGGATCGCAGACAGTAGGGTCGCCTTTTCTTTTGCTTACTTTGCTTTTGGCGAAGCAAAAGAAAAGTG
>JANMWH010000461.1:0-3907 GCA_031393945.1 Polaromonas sp.
AGCCAGACTTGAATTTTTGCGGCTCCTCCTGGTTACCGCGGGTACCTTCTGGAAACAGAATGATTGAGTCGCCGTTTTCAAGCGCCTTCATCAGTGGATCTAAAGGGTCCTGATCACCCGTTTTAGCGCGGTCGACATAAATGGCATTGAAAACCGCTGTCGTTATCCATTGTTTGAAGGGTGTTTTAGTCCAGTAGTCTTTAGCGGCGATGGGCCGCGTGATGCGGCGCAGCTCCTCAGGCAGCGCCGCCCACATCAAAACCAGATCGGCGTGGCTTTGGTGGTTAGCAAAATAAATGCGCTGCTCAGCTTTTGGCGGACAGCCTTGCCAGCGGGCTTGCGCGCCGGTCAGCACGCGAATCAGCCCTAAGAGAAAAAAGCTCATTAACTTAGCCCGCATAGCTGCCTTTTAATGGCAATTTAGCCAGTCGCGCAGCGAGTTGTCGATTGCGCCAGCTCCGACGAATTTGCATTGGGGTCTTCAAGGGATGTCGACCCCAGCCATTCGCGCCGCAATGGTGCTGGCCCGTGACGACAAATAGCCTGAGTTCGGCCTTGTTTCAAAGTACTTGGGGCGCGGCAACATCACTGCCAGTCGTGCAGCTTCAAACGCGCTGAGCTGGGCTGCGGGCTTTCGGTAGTAATACTGCGCGGCGGCTTCTGCGCCAAAAACGCCTTCGCCCCATTCAACGCTGTTCAGGTAAATTTCCAAAATACGCTGCTTATCCAGCAGGCGCTCAAGCAGCAGCGTCAGCACCAACTCTTGGCCTTTGCGCAACAGCGTTCGTTCGCCCGATAAAAAAAGGTTTTTGGCCAGTTGCTGGGTAATGGTGGAGCCGCCGATTATTTTGGGTGGTTTGGCAGCTGGTTTGCTGCCTGCTGGTTTGGCGGACAACTTGGACGTGGACGGCTGCAAACGCTGCCCTGCCTGCGCGCTGGCCGCTGCTTTCGCATCGGCTTTGCTGTTTTTATCCCACGCCTTTTCTAGCGCTTCAATATCAACGCCTTCATGCTCTACAAAGCTTGCGTCTTCTGATGCGATGACTGCTTTTTTCAGGTTGTCAGAAATATCGTCATAGGGCACCCACTGCTGGCGCCACTTCAAGCTGCCGGTGTGCGTGGCGACGCTGTAAACCGCCGACCTTTCAAAAGCGGTTGACTCCGGGTTGACGACCACCATCAATGCGACACGCGCCACAAAGTACAGTTGTAGCGACAGCCCCGCGAGCACCACCAACAGCCCCAGCCGCAGCAGCCCTTTCACGGCGCATGCCCGCTGATCGTTGCGGTTGGGTTTGACCAAGCTGGGCGTGTCATTGGCTGGTCAGCTTGGTTTCAAGCGTTTCGTCGCGCGTGAACTTGAAACGCGACACGACAACAATTTGATCCGCTCGGCGGCGCATGGCATCGTTGAACTTTTCGAAAGGCCCGGTGCCTTTGACTATCGCCTGCGCTCTTCGGTCCAACGTTAAATTGCCAGAGGTTTCTACTACTTCGGTGGTCAAAATGCGGCCGTCGAAATTCACCGTCACGATCATGGTCAGTTCGCCATAAAGTTTCTTGCCTGCCAGCTCAGGAAAGTTCGTGGTGCCTTTTTCTTCAACTTTGCGGCGCAAGCTGTCGTAGTACACCGCGTACACCTCTTCCCGAGTCGCGGGGCTGATGTAGCGCTTTTTGGGCCGCGCGTTTTCCTCGTTGATTCGCTTTTCGATTTCGGCCAGAATTTTGACCAGTTTTTTACGTTTTTCTTCACGCTCGGACTGCGCCGGATCGTTTGTCGCCACTTTGGGGTCAGGCAAGGGCAACGTTGCCAGCTCTTTTTTGATTTGCGCCAGCAGCTGGGTTTGCTGATCTTGCATGGCCTCTACCTTGCGCTGCGCGTCTTCCGCCGCATCGCCCAAATCAGTGAAAGCAGAGGGCGGCAGGGGTGAAGTGGCTCGGCCTTTTTCGACTTCGCCACCGCCTGCTAACGAAGCTTGTGCAATCGCTTTTGCAAAGTCTGGCTTTTCGCTGGATTTGGCGTTAACCAAAATGACTTCCAGCGGTGTGTCTTTAAACACCCGGTTAAAGCGTTCGGGGTCAACAAAACGGGTCGTCAGCACCGCCACATGCACCGCGGCGGATGCAAGTAACGCAATTTGTAGTGTGCTGAGAGTTTTCACTGGCTCTTATTATCAGCTTCTTAACGGCCGAGAAACGCAATTACAAAGGATTTTCACTCGCAGCTTGAGCCTGCTCTGGCGCATCAGTGACGTCGACCGCGATAGAAATAGGCCCGGCAACACTGTCGTCTTCTTCGTCATCGCCACCATTACCGTCAACCAGCGTGTCCGGGTCCGCTGGTGTATTGGCTTCATGGTCCAGCCGCTCGACCACAGCGCCCGTAATGTCCAACGTGATTTCATCAATCGCGCCCAGCTTGATCCGCACGCGAGCGCCGCGCGGCAGCCCCAATGCGCCAGTGGCCGGCAGCACCAGCGGAAGATCGTCTGCTCTGACCAAATGGTCTTTGAATGCGGTGGCCGTTAGCTCGGTGATCGAGTTTTGCTGCAGGTATTTCAGCGTCCAGTAGCGCTCTATGCCGCTCTGGTAGGTGTTGTAAGCGCTGTAGGCAGTGTCAAAGCTGGAAATGATCGAGAACAGCTCCGTGTCTTTGGGCTTGAAGGGTGCTACCAACGCGGCAGACAAGCCATGCTTGACGCACGCAATAATTTGCCATTGGTTAACCAGGTCGGTGTAGCGGCGAAGCGGTGAGGTAGACCACGCGTAGCTCTTTACGCCCAGCCCAGCGTGGGGCAGGGCTTTGGTACCCATTCGCACCTTGACGCCGGGCGCCAGGCTGGCCTGGCTGCGGTAGATGCCCGGCACGCCGTGTTCGGCCAACCACTGGCCCCATGTACTGTTGGCCAAAATCATGGCTTCGGCCACGATCAAGTCCAGTGGCGCGCCGCGTTGCCGGGTGCTGATGCTGACTTGTTCACTGCCGGTTGGCTCTTGCCCGCTGGGGTTGTCAAGTTTGAAGTTGTAGTCCGGGCGGTTGAAGTTTTCGGGTTTGCCACGTGCAACTTCACGCGCTGTTTTCAAGGTTTTTGCCAATTTATGCAAGAAGATTAGTTCTTCAGACCAATCAATACGGTCGCGAGCAGCTCCTAAATAAGTAGCATCAAAAAACGCTTCAGTAAAGGTGCTGTCAAGCACGTCGTGGCGCAGGTTGGCTGCAATCGGCACCAATTCAATGCGGGTAACTGACGCACGAATTTCCAGCGTTGCCTCATCCAGCGTGACATACAACGACACGGCGGGGCAGTTTTTGCCAGCCTGCAAGGTGTAGTTTTGCACCACTTCGTCGGGCAGCATCGTCAGCTTGTAGCCCGGCATGTACACGGTGGAAAGGCGCGCGCGGCCAAGTTGGTCAATCGGGCTGGCCGGCAACACCGCCAAACCAGGCGCGGCAATGTGAATACCCAGCGTGACGGTACCGGTACCCAAGCCTTCAACAGACAAAGCGTCGTCGATCTCAGTCGTGGCGGAGTCATCGATTGAAAATGCTTTGACAATCGCCAGCGGTAGGGTTTCAGCGTGCTGCGGCGCGGTAAGCCCAGGGAAACCGGTACCCTTGGGAAAGTTCTCAAACAAAAATCGTTTGTAGTGAAACTGGTAAGGCGACGCAATGGCACCCGCGCGCTGCAGCAAATCAAGGGGTGCGGTGTGGGTGGACTTGGCGGCTTCAACGACGGCTTTGTATTCGCTGGTGTTTTTGTCGGGTCTGAATAAAATTTTGTACAGCTGCTCGCGAATCGGCTCGGGGCAAGTGCCTTGCGCCAGCTCTTCAGCCCAAGCGGTGACTTGCAGCGCTGCTTGCTTTTTCTTTTCAATCGCTGCCAGGGCTAATTGCAATATTTCAAGC
>JANMWH010000472.1:0-1764 GCA_031393945.1 Polaromonas sp.
CGGTCTAGCGGCAAGCCCAAGCGAATTGCCACCAGGCCCATCAGTAGCAGCAGCACGGGGTGCAGCACCAGCTTGATCAGCACAACCGGCACATATTCATCAAACGGCGTGGTGGCCGTGGCGGTAGCTTGCGAGCGGGCAAGCACTGCGCCAATGGTGAACAAAGCAACTGGCGATGCGGCATCGGCCAGCAAGCCCACGGTTTGCGCCACGGGCAGCGGCAGCGTGAATTGAAACGCCGACGCCACAGCACCCGCCAAAATCGCCCACGGCATCGGGTTTTTGGCCACGCCTTTCAGCGCGTTTTTAGCTGCCATGCTCGCGCCACCCGCCCCCGCCCCGCCCTCTATTGCCTCGCCCGCTGAATCCAGACGCGACAGCGCAATGCACAGCGAGCTCGTGATCACAAGGTCAATCACAATCGACACAATCGCTGGGCCTGCAGCCTTGGCGCCGAGCAACGCTACCAGCAGCGGCACACCCATAAAACCGGTATTGGGAAACGCGCCAACCAGCGCGCCAAACGAAGCGTCGTTCCAGCCAATGCGGCCGCGGTGCGTTACCGCAATCGTAAAGCCGACCATCACTAATGCGCAGGCCAAATACACCGCCATCAAACTCACGTCCAGCAATTGCGCAATCGGCGTTGAGCTGCCAAACCGGTACAACATGCACGGCAGCGCAAAGTACAGCACAAAGGTGTTTAGCCCGCCTATCGCCGCGTAAGGCAACCACGCATACCGCGCCGCAACGTAGCCGCACAGCACCAGCGCAAAAAAGGGGAAAGTGACGAGGAGAATGGCGAGCATCGAAGGCTGGAGGTGTGAAAAGCAAACAAAACGCTATTAAATAAGTAGCTGCTTGCGCCCGATTTTATTCGGCTAGAGGTCTAAAACAGGGGTGAAAAGCGCGTTTTTAGTGTTTTCGGGAAAGTTAAAGGCAAGCAAAGCACCCAGAACCTACTAAAAACTGCTTTTGACGGCTTGGGCGCACTATTTTCCCCATCAAATAAGCCTGTAGTCTAATAAATTTGGGCGCAAGCAGCTCATTAATTGATAGCAGAAATTTTCCCTGATCTTGAAAACTAAACTAGAAAAGCATCAAGAATGCAGCCAGAGGCACAACCGCCAACGGCAGCGGTGACTGGGCTTGCAGCTTGGCAATATTTTCAGGCGACAGGGAAGTTTTGGTCACCATAATGCAGGCTTCACACCCATGTGCCTGCGCCAGCCTAGCGGCTTTCAGCACGTCTTTGCCTTGCGCCTCGTTGCGGTACTTCACCTCGACAGCGATGCGGGTTGAGCCCAAGTCCACGATAAAGTCGATCTCGTCATTGTTGCGCCGCCAGTAGCCCAGCTCAACCAGCCCCGGCCAGCGGCGCAGGTGGTTGGCCACCACGTTTTCAGCATAGGCGCCCATCAGTGTTGAGTCTGCCACCATTTGCTCTTGGCTCAGCTTCATCACGGCGTTGCGTACCGCCAGGTCTACCAGATAGGTTTTGAAGTTACCCGCCTTGGGTGTGGACTTGGTGCTGGTGTGCTTGTGCAGCCGCCACACCAGGTCGGTGGCCTCCAGCAGGGGGAAGTAGGTTTCGATGGTGCTGCGCGCTAGCGCAATTTCGCTGCTTAGTTGGGACAGGTTGGTTTCGCGGCCTGGATCTTTCAGTAAGCCCAGATAAAAGCGTCGCAGCATTTCGGGTTTGCGAAATTCAGCAGCGACCAGCAGGTCTTCAAAGATCACGCGCTCGACCTGGTTTTGGTAGAG
>JANMWH010000004.1:0-4345 GCA_031393945.1 Polaromonas sp.
CCCGGCTGGCTCGACAAAGGCTTGAAGTGGCGGCATAAAGCCACGCCGTTTTTAAGCAATATGGTGCTGCTGGCGCCCAACCCGGACTGGGTTAAAACCCTGCCAAACGCCAAGCTGCCAGACCGGCAAGACTTCAAGACTTACGGCACGGACCTGCAAGCGCGAGTCAAAGCTTGGGAAGCCGCAGCATCTGCCAGCGAACGGCTGGCTGATGAATGGCAGCATTGGCTGCGTAAGCCCGATATAAGCTTGATTGAATCGCTTTGAGGCTCAAAGTCCTGCATTTAGCCATCATTTGATGGCACAATTAGCAGACAAAGGAGGTTGGTCATGGAAGCATTCGCAGTTCGAGATCTACGTGAGCACACGGGTGAGCTGGTGCGTAACGCTGAAAGTGGGCAACTTTCGGTAGTGTCCAAACACGGCAAGCCATTGTTCGTGGCCGTGCCTTTTACCGATGCGCTACTGTCCTCGGGTGTGTCTGTTTCGCTTGCTGACAAGCTGGTGCAAAGTGGCGAGTTGTCCGTAGCCTCAGGCGCTAAGCTTTCAGGTATGCCATACGCACGTTATTTGCAGCATTTGGGAGCTATGGGCTACAGCTTGCTGGACGAAAGCGCACCGCTGGCAGACGAGCTGGCTTTGCTAACTAAACCATAACGCAACGCCATGCAGCTTTTGGTGGCTGACGCTGGCCCGCTGATAGCGCTTGCGGTGGCTGGTGTGTTGCCATTGGCGACCAAACAGTTTGAATTTTGCGTACCCCAAGCACTGCTGAACGAGTGCTTGGCTGACCCGTACTCACCCGGCGCAGTTTTGATACTTGAGGTGTTTAACGGTGCAGGCTTTACTATCACTCTTGACAAGGCAACCAAGGCGCTAGACAGTGCCTATGTGATGGGCTTGGGGTCTGGTGAAGTCGCGGTTTTAAGTTATGCCCAATATCATAGCCAAGTGGCATTGATTGATGAGCGCCGCTCCCGGCGAATTGCTCAGAAATTAGGTGTGGCGGTTGTGGGCAGCGGCGCGGTTTTGGTCGCGCTGAAGACATCGGGTGTCATCTCCAGCATTCGTCCCGCTTTGGTGGCTTGGTACCAGCATGGGTATTTTTTGTCGCCAGCGCTGCAAAAGCAATTGCTGGCGGCCTCGAGCGAGCTAGCTTAATTTTTTAACCAGCACCTGCGATTTGCGGTCCCAGTTGTACTTGCGCTTGCGGGCTTCAGGCAGCCAGTCGGGGTCAACCTGCACAAAACCACGTTTAATAAACCAGTGCATGGTGCGGGTGGTCAATACAAAAATGCTTTGCAGACCTGCGGCGCGCGCGCGTTGCTCAATGCGTTTTAGTATCTTCTCACCATCGCCCTGGCCTTGCGATTGAGGCGACACAGTTAGTGCTGCCATCTCGGCTGTTTTGGCTTCGGGGTAGGCGTACAGCGCTGCGCAGGCAAAAATCACGCCGTCGTGTTCAATGATGGTGTAGTTGTCGGCGTCGCGTTCAATCTCGGTCCGGTCGCGTTTGACCAATGTGCCGTCTTTTTCAAACGGTTCAATCAATTGCAAAATGCCGCCTACGTCATCAGCCGTGGCTTCTCGCAGCTCCTCTAATTTTTCGTCAACCACCATCGTGCCAATGCCGTCGTGCACGTAAATCTCAAGCAGCAGCGCGCCATCAACGGCAAACGGCAAGATGTGGCTGCGCTCCACGCCTGATTTGCAGGCCTTGACGCAGTGCTGCAAATAAAACGCAGTGTCGGTAGGGCGCTCGCCAGGCTGCAGGGTGGCCAGCAGCTTTTCAGCTGCAGCCAGCGGCAGTTCAGTGTCAATCGGGTTGTCTTCGCTCTCGGGCGCGATGGGGTCGATTCTGATGCCCGCAATTTCGCTTAAAAAAATCAGCTTGTCTGCACCCAGTGCGATGGCCACGCTGGTGGCGACTTCTTCCATTGTTAAATTAAACGCCTCTCCGGTTGGGGAGAATCCAAACGGCGACAGCAGCACCATGGCGCCAAAATCAAGCGTTTGGGTAATGCCCAGCGTGTCAACTTTTCGTACCAGCCCTGAATGTTTGAAGTCCACACCATCCACAATGCCCACTGGTCGGGCGGTAATGAAGTTTCCCGAAATCACGCGCACAGTAGCGCCCGCCATCGGCGTGTTGGGTAGGCCTTGGCTAAATGCTGCTTCAATTTCATAGCGCAGTTGGCCGGCGGCTTCTTGGGCGCAGTCCAGTGCCACTTCGTCGGTGATGCGCATGCCGTGGGAATATTTGGCGGCATGGCCTTTGGCGGCCAGTTGCTCGTTAACTTGCGGCCGAAAGCCGTGCACCAGCACAATTTTCACGCCCATGCTTTGAATCAAGGCCAAATCTTGCGCAATGTGCGGCAGTTTGCCCGCAGCGATGGCTTCGCCCGCTATGCCCACCACAAAAGTTTTACCGCGATGCGTGTGTATGTACGGCGCAACCGAGCGAAACCAGGGCACAAACGTAAAGTTAAAAACTGCAGACATTCAGCGCTTTCAAAATTCTAAAACTGGCCATTTTTATCAGCGGCGGGAGGAAAGCAGGCAGGCCTATCGCGTCAATTGAAGCGTTTTACAATTAGGTACAAAATTGTTTGGCTGATGCCCGCACACCGAGCAGAGTGTAAGGCAGCCTAAACGGCATAACGGTCACAGGTTTAACCTCAAAAACAACTAGGCGGTTTGCGCACGCTCTCAATGGAAAATTTAGCAATCGGTTTGTGGGGCTTTTTTTACGGCGGCTGCTTTTTGGTAGTGTGCGGCGCAATTTTCGCGTACTCGCAGTCAATGCACCGTATCGGCGTCAATGCCAGCTTGTCGGCCCTTGGCCCGGCGTTGGCGGTCACTGTATTTTTAGGCGGCTTGCCGTTTGGCGACCGCGACCTTCTCCTGCGTTTACTCGCTTTATTGACTGCATTGGTGGGCTCAATGCTGGTCTACCAGTTGCTGAACATTTTGGGCGTGCTGCAAACCGCGTTGCGACGTCGCCAAGCCAAGGCTGTATTTTTGTGTTTATGCATCGCGGCGATCAGCGTGAGCTGGGCGCTGAAGCCGCCTGACGCGTTGCTGCTGTGCGGGGTGATGGTGTTTTGCCTGGCGCTGTACGCCTGGGTGGTGTCGTTGAACAATGCGCTGCGGGGCGACAGCTTGGCTTGGGCGGCAGTCATTGCAGTGGTTGTGGTCATTACCGCTTACACCAGCTTGACTTTTGGTGTGCTTTACCCCGAGCAATGGAGTTGGCTACTGCAGCTGACCGCTGCCGCCGCAGCGTCGGTATACGTGGTGGCGCTGGCCGGCATTACCTGCCTGCGCTACGCGTACTTGATAGAGCGCAAGAAAGTAATGGTCTACGGCCCAGGTTATGACCCGATTACCCGCATGCGATCCCGCTCAGAAACCGGCCAAATGGCGCGTGATATTTTCGACAACCCCGCCACGCAAAGTGAACCGTTAGGCGTAATTGTGTTGACCATCGCCAACTTGTATACGCTTGAAAAATTGCACGGTATTGCAGCAGTCAACAGCGCCTTGTTTTTAATGGCCAGCCGACTCAAGCGAAACTTGCCCGCCCGCGTCGAAATTGGCCGCCTCGGTTTTGATGGGTTTTTGCTCATCATGCGCAACTGCACCGACAGCGGCCGACTGGTGCAACTAGCGCATGAGCTTAACCAGCGTTTGCACAAGGCAGCCACCATCAAAACCAACCCTGATCCGCAGCAGCTTGAAACCGCCCAGACGGTGTGGCGGGCGCAAATTGGCATCGGCGTGCTGCACGTTAAAAACCCTGAAACCAACAGCCTGGACGCCATCACAATCGGGCGCAATATGTCCCGCACCGCTATCAGCTACAACAGTCGCGTAGCCTGGTTTGATCACCCCAGTGGCGAAATAACGGAACTTCCTTCGCACCCGGGAATGGTTTGATTTCGTCATCGATGAAGGGTTAAAAGTACCCACCGATAATGGACAAATTTGAGTATTCTCTTTTGCGTCCAGATCCCTTGTTAACCCGTGCATCGCCACCTGCATCGCCACCAGAGCCGCAAGGGCGGTCGATGCTGGTTATCGATTTCCCCGAGTCGCTTCCTGTATCAGGCAAGCGAGAGGAAATCAGCGCCGCCATTGCCGCCCATCAGGTGGTCATTGTTTGTGGTGAAACCGGCTCAGGTAAAACCACGCAGTTGCCCAAAATTTTGTTGGCCATGGGGCGCGGCAAACTCAACTACGCACCGGGCCAGCGCGCCAAACTGATCGGCCACACGCAGCCCAGGCGCATTGCTGCGTCGAGTGTGGCCAAGCGTATTGCTGAAGAGCTGAAAACCCCGCTGGG
>JANMWH010000029.1:0-3658 GCA_031393945.1 Polaromonas sp.
GGGCTTGAGGCGGCGGCGTAGTCAGGAACTGTTGGTTAATTTCGGCGAACGTCAACTTAAATTCGAAAAAACACGGTAGCTTTAGCATGACCCTACAACACCACCTTATCCCCGGCGCCCCAGACCCAGTTGCCCCTTTCAGCCACGCAGTCGAAGCCGATGGCTGGGTTTATTTGACCGGCCAGATGCCGTTTAGCGGCACGTCGATTAATGAGGAGTATCCCCAAGGCATTGCAGCGCAAACGCATCAAGTCATGCACAACCTGCAAACGGTTCTAAGCGGTGTGGGCGTTGGCCTAGCGCAGGTGCTTCAGGTACGGGTTTACTTGCTGCACTTCGAGCGCGACTATGACGCGATGAACATGGTGTACGCCACTTACTTTGCGGCCGGTCAACGGCCTGCCCGCACTTGTGTGGGCGTTAGCGGCTTGGCTAAAGGGGCGTTGATTGAAATTGACATGGTGGCACGCCGTCCCACCCCGGCTTAATAACGGTACCCGACTCACTTTTTCTCAGGCACCACAAAACTCAGGTTTCCCCACAAGCTGTCCCAGTCCACATCCTTCACGCCAGTCACGCGCACCATGTGCACCACGCTCACCATCCACGCGCCGGGGTATGGCAAGTTGACGGTAGTGATGCCTTGGGCGTTGGTGGTGGCGCGGATGATAGTGGTTTGGCTGGCCTCGCCGCCTGATTTATGCCACGCTTTTAGCAGCGCACCTTGCAGTGGTCTGCCTTCAAACAGTACTTGAACACTCAACGCCTCGCCGGGCGCCATGGCCAGCGGGTTGTTGGCGGGGACGAGCTCCAGGCGCTGGCCCAGCGTTTTTGAATGAACGGCGGCGGCGTTCACTCCGGCTTGTTCGGCTTGCGCACCCTGCACTGCCAACAGCGTTTTAACGTAGCGGCGGTAACGCTCGCGGCCGGGCTGCTTGGCTTGGCCTGCTGCCTCGCGCTGGGTTTTGATAAAGTCCAACCCCTCGTCATGCAGGTAGGCGTGAAAACTGTCTGCTGACAAACTGATGGTGTTGGGCTGGCTTTCAAAACCCACCAAGTAGTTGCCGGGTGCGGACAGCACGATCGGTAAATCAGCCACTGCCGTAGCGGGCACTTGGGCGCTGATGTCTTGCACACCCGCTGTCGACACCAGCCGCAGGCCCGCGGTTTGCGCCTTTGACCAGCCGACCAATTCGCCGGTGAATTGCTCCCCCACCCGCAGGCTGAGACGTGCGCTGCTACCTGCCATCAACGGTGTGGTGACAGGTGCTACCCAAAATTCATGGGCGTGCAGGGGAGCTTGGCAAATCACCGCTAAAAGCAATGCGACTAGAGCGTTGATGGGGCTTTTCATTATTCTGTAATACGGGGTAGTCGGCAGCGTGGATTCAACCTACAAACTAAACGGTACAGTCTATCGATGTCCCAAAACTTATCCACGCCCATCGTCATTCACACGCCTTTGGCCTACAGCAGCGCCCTCATCGAACCAGCCATCACTGGCGGCCCGGCACGCGGCATGTGCACTGACTGCGGCTTGTCGCGCAGCAGCGACCCAAAGCGTTGCGGGCAGGCTTGCCAATTCATCAAACCTGACTACCCCCGGCTTGAAGCTGCGGTGCATGGCCGTGCGCGCGATGTGGCCAAACCAGACGAATTATTTTTTGGCCCGCACAACCGTATGCTGCGCGCCCGCATGGCCGATCCCGCACCGGGTGCTCAGTGGACAGGCATTACCACTGGGCTGGCAGCACGGCTGCTAGAGACTGGCGCGGTCGATGCGGTGTTGACCATGGCGCCAGATGCCAACGACAAGTGGCGGCCCAAGCCAGTGATCGTGACCCGCGCTGAAGGCATGGCCGAATGCCGGGGCATGCGCATGGGTTACGCACCGCTGCTGGCGCTGGTAGAACCTGCCTTGGCCATGGGCTACAAGCGCCTGGCCGTGATTGGCATACCCTGCCAGGTGTATGCGCTGCGGGCGATTGAAGAAGAACTTAAACGTGACCTCGGCCTGGAACAGCTGTACGTGATTGGCACGCCGTGTTCAGACAACACCACGACCGAGCGCTTTCATGAATTCTTGGCGCTGCTGGGTGAGGACCAGGGCGAAGACCCTGACGACGTGACTTACCTTGAATTCAGGGCCGACTACCATGTAGAGCTCCGCTACAAAGACGGCCGCAGCAAGGCTATTCCTTTCTTGCAATTGCCACTGTCAAAACTGCCGAATGATTTTTTTCCGCTGACCTGCCGGACCTGTGTGGACTACACCAATGTGCTGAGCGACATCACCGTCGGCTACATGGGCGGCCAGGGCGAGCAATGGCTGCTGGTGCGCAACCAGCGCGGTGAAGAACTGCTTAAGTTACTGGGCAATGATGTTGTGACGTCTGAGCCCGGCAGCGCTGGCAAACGTGCGGGCGCGGTGAGGGGTTTTATCAAAAACGTCGAACGTGCTGCGGGCGGTTTTCCACTGCGCAAAATGCCGAACTGGCTGCGCCCCATCGTGGGCTGGCTGATGCCTAAAGTCGGCCCGCGTGGGCTGGAGTTTGCACGCGCGCGCATTGACATGAAGGCGGCCGAAACAGTGATTCACTTGCGCCGTGAAATGCCTGCCAAGATGAAGAACATGGTGCCTGACCATGTGTGGCGACTGGTCGAGCCGTACGGCATGGGGCCCACTGAAAACGAGCAAAACCAAGACCCTCAAACGCTATATAAATAGTAGCTGCTCGCGCCCGTATTTATTGGTTAAAACCTATTTTTTATGCTAAAAATGGGTCAATTTGAGCTGTAAAAGCCGCCAAATCGTCAAAGTACGGCAACGCCCCGCCGGGCATGACAACAAACTGCCAATTGGCCCGCTGCTCAACTGTGCTGCGGCCTTTGTAATTGGTAAAGTCGCCGCGCGTGGCCATCGACACCCAGACTGGGCAAGCCAGATTTTCGTACAGGGTGTTGATGTCGGCTGCAAACAAATAGGCCGACAAAAAATAAAGCGGCGCGTGCTTGGCGCCCGGCTGGCGGGTGGTCAATACGTCGTAGCGCCACAAGCCTTCGTCAATATTTTTCGAGCCAAAAGTGCGCTGTAAAAAATAGCGAACCACGCCGGGCCGGGTAAGCAGGTTAAACAGGCCGCTGCTCCAGGCAGGGTTGCTTACCAGGCGTCGCGCCCACCCTATGCCGCGCGAAGAACCCGGCGCGCCATAAAACCGTTTGCGCCCCATGAACCCGGTGGGGCTGACCAGCGCAACGCGGCCGATGGCAGAGGGCATTTCAATTGCCGCACGCGCTACATATTCGCAAGACAGCGACACGCCCACCACATCTACCGGCGCCCCACCATGTTGGCTGCGTATGTGTGCCAACACGGCCAGCAGCGCATCGGTCATCAGGCGAATGGTGTAAGGCCGAGCACTGCGGTCAGACAAGCCATAGCCGGGCAAATCGAATGCGTAGGTTGGCCGCGTTTTGCCGTAGTGGTCGTACAGCGGCTTGACTTCGTAGGCGCAGGCGGCGGCGTTTACGCTGTGCATAAGCAACAATGGCCGGCCAGCGGCGGTAGCAGCTGAGCTTGCGCTGTGCGCACTGCTGTACACCGCCACCGGCCCAGCGGGCGTGGCAAGCATGCTGTGCGTGCCATCAAGCGGCACGG
>JANMWH010000058.1:0-4624 GCA_031393945.1 Polaromonas sp.
GGCCTTGGCGGCCAGCAGGCAGGCCCGGCGATGAGCCGACTCGCACCAGTAGCCGTTGATTCCGCGTGTGCGCAGGCGTATGGTCGGCACAGGATTGTGGCTCTGCCAGCCGCAGCGCTTGAGCTCGCGGCTGATGGTCGATGGTGCGCGCAGCAAAGTCCGAGCAATTGCCCGCACTTTGCTGCCCAACTCAAGGTGCGCCTGAATCTGGGCGCGCTCCAGATCGCTTAGATGGCAGTAACTGTTTGGCATACAACACTCCTTTGATGGATTTAGGATACTGTTGCACTTGGAGTTTGAGACCACCCCTGTTTTTACCTATTGTATAGGCCTCTAGACCAATGGATACGGGCGCAAGCAGCTCTTTAATTCATAGCGAATGGGAATTAATTGGCGTCTCACCCCGATTGATTCCCCAAGAGGCGGCCCGCATGATGCCGGCGCTGGACTAAATCAGTCCAGCCAAAAACCTGGCGTTGGCGCAATCGGTGCGCGCCACATCCTGTGCAAGTTCGGCATCTGGCTCGTAGTCGGCAATTCGCCGCCGGGTCAGCAATGCCCCAAGCCTGTATGCAAGACTTTTGCCCAACGTACGCCGATCTTGAGGCCATTCAGGCGCACCATTTTTAAGTTGGTTTATCAAGGTTTGGTGCACGCCGCCAAGGTGGCCACCCACAGACCCGGGTGGGGTTTGGGCGGCATGCCACGCAAGGCAACCGTAGTATGAGGCGTAGTACGCACGGCCAACGGCACCGCGCCAGCTGGCCTCATCAGCGCCGCCTTCAAGCAGCGCCGCGAGCTGCAGCAAATCAGCCGCGCTGGTGCTCATGCCGCCAAACGGGCAGGTTCTTTAATGCCAACAAATCCAATGTATACGCCTGACAGGGCAAGATCATTGTTTACCAGCTCATTTGTCAATGCCCATGATATTCGGGCTGCTTCGTCTGGCGTGACGTGCACGCAGTAGTCGTACATCAGTGCAGGACCGCCCTTGCCTCCAGACAGCACGGTCACCAGTGGCCTTTCGCCCTGCCACCATAGCTTGTTACCACGCAACTGGGCGCCAGCGAGGTCCAGCATGGCCGCAAGTTGCGCGTCGCTTACACCCAGCTGGTCCAGCACCACACAGGCACCTCGAGACAAATCAAGCACATCGTTCATCTTCAAGACTTCCTTATTCGCAATGGAAGCGTCACCCTTTTGCACGATTTTATGAAACCCGCCAGATGTAAACGCTATTTCGGCCACGTCAACAAAATTGGCCTGCCCTCGGTCGGCGAAAGCAGCATCAGCCAGCGCCAGCGCCTCGCTTGCAAAACCATGATTAACCAAGTGTGACATGCGGCTTATGCGTGCATGTGCGATGCCGTAATTCAACTCGGCATTGCGAAACATCTTTTCCGCATCTTCAACCTTGCCTGCCGCACTGTACAGGTTGGCGCGAGCCAAGCTTCCGCCCACAACATCAAGACCCGGGCCTTGTAAGTCGGTGGCTCTGCGCTCTATCTCCAAGAAAACTCTGCGATCGTACTCGCCCACTATCGTGATCGACCGACTGAAATCATTGATGTCCTGGCCAAGCGCAAACGATTTTCTTAACGGTAATGGTTTTGTCATAGGTGGCAGATAAGACCGAACCCGAGTGAGTTCAACAGTTGATAGTCTAGCCCGCTTTGTAGGGGGCTGCTATAGGTGCCAACAGCCAATGGTTAATGGGGCCAGTTCCTGTAGTGTCAACTACACACATCACACTTTTGATGGGTAAAAACGGCGTGCTTTTTGCCTTCAATACCTCCTTAAAAGCAACTTATGCCGTCCGAATGCTTAAAAACACTGTTTTTGACCAGTTTCTACCTATTGTTTAGGCTTTTAGACCAATGAACACAGACGCAAGCAACTCCTGAAATGATAGCGAATCGAGGCTCATTGGAGTCTATCCCCGATTGTTTCCTTAACCAATCAAAAAAATCAAAGCATAGCCTCCAACGCTTTGCGCTCCAGCAAACAAAGCAGCTTCGATGATGGCCCGCTGGGGTGCTTTTCACCGCCCTCCCATTTGCACACGGTGGACAAGCTGGTATTGAGTACCGCAGCCAGCACAGCCTGGCTTAGTTTGAGCTGGTCACGCAGGGCGCGGATTTTTCACTGCTGTAGTCGGGCACGGGCGCCAGGCACAGTGCATCGAACTTATGCATATTGCGCTTGTGAATAAATCCGAGACGATGCAGATCACTGGCGGTCTCGTGCACGGCTTCGAAAATGGGGTTTTTTGCTTTGGCTTTCACTTTCGGTTCAATCATTTGCGTCATGGCAGATTTCCTAAGTTGTAAAAACAAAAAAGACCCGTCACCTTGCGATGACGGGGCTTCAAAATTTGGCTCCTCGACCTGGGCTCGAACCAGGGACCTACGGATTAACAGTCCGGCGCTCTACCAACTGAGCTATCGAGGAATACAGCCTAAGATTATAGCGTCCTAATTCATGCTATTTCTACGCGCTGTCTGCGCCCGCTGATGAAAAAACCGCAACGCCGATTGCCATGGCTTGAGCCGCATGAGCCTTTTCCCGCCACCAGCACTGCTTGGGGCTTGACTGACCCTGCGCCTGGCTTGCTGGCTGCCGGTGGGTCGCTTGACGTGCGGACGCTGATGGACGCGTATTCGCGCGGAATTTTCCCCTGGTTTAGTGAAGGCCAACCCGTGATGTGGTGGAGCCCCGACCCGCGCATGGTGCTGCAAACCGCTCACTTCAGGCTGCACCGCTCTCTGCGCAAAACACTTCAGCGCTTTACCCTTGATGCGCATTGCGAGATTCGTTTTGATTCGGCTTTTGCCGAGGTTATTGGCCACTGCGCCAGCAAGCCGCGCGACGGTCAGCCGGGCACCTGGATTTTGCCCAACATGGTGGCGGCTTACACGCAGCTGCACGCTGCCGGGGCGGCGCACAGCATTGAAACGTGGGTTGATGGCGAGCTGGTGGGCGGGCTGTATTGCGTGAATTTAGGCGGCATGGTGTTTGGTGAGTCGATGTTTGCCCACGCAACTGATGCGTCAAAAATTGCGTTGTGTGCGCTGGTAGCGTTTTGCCGGGCGCATGGCATTGCCATGATTGACTGCCAGCAAAACACCGCGCACTTGGCCAGCCTTGGCGCGTTTGAAATTAGCCGGGACGACTTTGCCGCCCATGTACGGCAAGCCATTGACCACACTGCGCCCGAATGGCAGTTCAAACCCATATACTGGCACGAAGTATTGGCTGCTAACACCCACCAACTTCCTTCCTTAGACTCCATCACACCCCAGACGTGACAGACCTTAAAGACCTGCCGCTGCAAATTTTGCAGTTTTACGCCACGGCGCCCTACCCTTGCAGCTACTTGCCGGGCAAGCAGGCCAGAAGCCAGGTGGCCACGCCCAGCCATTTGATTCACAACGATGCCTATTCTGAATTGGTCAGCAACGGCTTTCGCCGCAGCGGTATGTTTACTTATCGCCCGTATTGCGACGGCTGCAAAGCTTGTGTGCCGCTGCGCGTACCGGTGGCAACATTTAAGCCCAACAAAAGCCAGCGCCGTGCCTGGGCAGCACACCAAAATTTGACTGTGCGCGTGCTTAAGCTCGGGTTTGTTGAAGAGCATTACCAGCTGTACCTGCGCTACCAAAACGGTCGCCACTCAGGTGGCGGCATGGACCACGACAGCGTTGACCAGTACACCCAGTTTTTGTTGCAAAGCCGGGTCAATTCGCGGCTGGTTGAGTTCCGAGATTCAGTGCCCAACGCTGCCCCTGGCGATGTGGGCGCGTTAAAAATGGTGGCGATTTTGGATGTGCTGGAAGACGGCTTGTCTGCGGTTTACACCTTTTATGAGCCCGATGCCCCCGGCAGCAAGGCCAGCTACGGCAACTTTGGCGTGCTGTGGCAAATTGAGCAGGCCAAGCAGCTCAAGCTGCCGTATGTGTACCTCGGCTACTGGATAGAGCAAAGCCCCAAAATGAGCTACAAGGCCAGCTTTAAACCGCATCAGATTCGGGTTGACGACGACTGGACGAGCCCGCCGTAGTTATCTGGCGGCGCTTCAGCAGACGACTTTTAATTTCATAGCGTAAAATTCAGGGTAACTCCTGTCCCTGCCCGCGCCATGAAAAACCCCGAAATTACCGCTCCCGCCAAGCCTGTTGTGCAGGTCATTGAGCGCATGTTTTCGCTGCTCGACATTCTGGCCGACCGCGAAGAGGCGATGTCGCTCAAAGAAATCAGCGAAAAATCTGGCCTGCACCCGTCCACTGCGCATCGCATTTTGAACGACCTGGCAACTGGCCGCTTTGTAGACCGCCCCGCAGCGGGCAACTACCGACTGGGCATGCGCCTGCTAGAGCTGGGCAACCTGGTGAAAGCGCGGCTTAATGTGCGAGATGCAGCGCTGGCGCCCATGCGCGAACTGCACAAGCTCACGCAGCAGCCGGTTAACCTCAGCATGCGCCAAGGTGATGAAATCATTTATGTAGAGCGCGCTTATAGCGAGCGATCAGGCATGCAAGTGGTGCGCGCCATTGGTGGCCGCGCGCCGCTGCATTTGACCTCTGTGGGCAAACTGTTTTTAGCGGTGGACGATGCCATCAAAGTA
>JANMWH010000062.1:0-2348 GCA_031393945.1 Polaromonas sp.
CCAATTCGACAAAAACGACGTAGAGGCAATTGGTCTGGTCAAGTTTGACTTTTTGGGATTGGCCACGCTGACGATTTTAGAAATTGCCAAAAACTTTATTACCGCGCGCCACCCGTCGCAAAAAGACTTTGCCTACGAGAAATTGCCGCTAGACGACGCGCGTGTTTACAAACTGTTTGCTGAAGGGCAAACCGAAGCAGTGTTTCAGTTTGAAAGCACCGGCATGCAGCGCATGCTCAAAGACGCCAAGCCAACCCGGCTGGAAGACCTGATTGCGATGAACGCGCTGTACCGGCCTGGCCCGATGGATTTGATCCCGAGCTACATCGCCCGAAAGCAGGGCAAAGAGGTGCCTGACTACCCCGACCCGCGCGTCAAGCCCATGCTGGAAGAAACCTACGGCATCATGATTTACCAAGAGCAGGTGATGCAAACGGCTCAAATACTGGGCGGCTATTCGCTGGGCAGTGCTGACATTTTGCGCAAGGCGATGGGTAAAAAAGACGAAAAAGAAATGGCCGCGCAGCGCGGAATTTTTCGCAAGGGCGCGGGCGTCAATGGCTTAAGCGAAGAAAAAGCCGACGAAGTTTTTGACTTGATGGAAAAGTTTGCGGGCTACGGTTTTAACAAAGCCCACTCCGCGGCCTACGCGCTGCTGGCGTACCACACGGGCTGGCTGAAGGTGCACTACACCGCTGAGTTTTTCTGCGCCAACATGACGGTGGAGATGGACGACACCGACAAATTAAAGGCGCTGTTTCAAGATGCGCAAAAGATGGGCATGAGCTTTGAGCCGCCCGACATCAATCGCGGCCACTACCGTTTTGAGCCTATCAGCAACACCAGCATTCGCTACGGCCTGGGCGCGGTAAAAGGCACTGGCGAGCAGGCAGTAGCCGCCATTGTGGCGGCGCGTCTTGAAGGTGGTGCATTTACATCGCTGTATGACTTTTGCGTGCGGGTCGACAAGTCAAAAATCAACAAGCGAGCAGTTGAGGCGCTGATTAAAGCTGGTGCATTTGACAACCTGCATTTGAACCGCGCTGAGTTGTTGGCGTCTTGCGACCAAGCGTTTGACTTTGCGGCCGCCACCGAGGCAAATGCCAATCAAGGCGGCTTGTTTGACTTGGACTCACACGCGGCCAGCACCCAGGAACCCGCGCTGATTGCGGCGGTGCCTTTCGGCATCAAAGAGCGTCTGGTGCACGAAAAAACCGCAGTTGGGTTTTATCTGTCAGGCCATTTGTTTGACGAGGTAGAGATTGAGGTCAGGCGCTTTGCCAAGCTAAAGCTTGAAGACCTGATGGATTCGCGTGAGTCGCGTTTGCTGGCGGCTATCGTCACTGACTTGCGGGTAATCAATGGCAACCGCGGCAAGGTGATTATTTTTAAACTCGACGACAAAACCGACACACTCGAAGCGTCGGTCGACGAGGCGATGTACAACGCCAATCGCCATTTGCTTAAAGACGATGAATTGGTCATTGTGCAGGGCACGCTGCAGGGCGCGTCTGAGCGCTTTGGGCGGCGTTTTAAAGTCACGCAGGTGTGGGACCTGGAGGCCGCTCGCTGCAAGTTTGGCAAGTACCTGCATGTGCACGTGAACGGCGTGGCACCCAATATCGAGCGGCTGGTCAACAGCTTTCCGCCACGCCGCGAAATGACCCAGCAGGGCGAACTGCTGCGCGGCCTGCCCGTGCGGCTGCGCATCAAGCGGCATGCTGAGTTCGGCGATGTAACTGGCGACTACCTACTGAACGACAAAGCGCGGTTTTTTCCGACCAACGCCGCGCTTGCCAGTTGGGCTGCGCAGGCCGATGGTGGCAGCGCGCACATTGTGTACGAGTAGTGCCCGTAAAACAGCATGAATACGATGTCTAGCCCAATCAGTTCAGGCGCGAGCAGCTATGTAAATAATAGCGCTTTGAGCGAGCTCACGGGCAGTTTCGCAGGCAAGCTGTCGGTTGCCCCCATGATGGACTGGACCGACAGGCACTGCCGCTACTTTCATCGTCTGCTGTCCCAACACGCGCTGCTGTACACCGAAATGGTGACCACCGGCGCGTTGATTCACGGCGACGTGCCGCGCCACCTTCGCTTCAACGCTGAAGAACACCCGCTGGCGCTGCAGTTGGGCGGCAGCGAACCTGCTGACTTGGCGCAAGCCGCCAAGTTGGGCGAGCAGTGGGGCTACGACGAAATTAACTTGAACTGCGGCTGCCCCAGCGAGCGGGTGCAGCGCGGCGCCTTCGGCGCGTGCCTGATGGCCGAGCCTCAATTGGTCGCTGATTGCGTTAGAGCGATGGCTGATGTGGTGAGCGTGCCCGTCACGGTCAAGCACCGAATTG
>JANMWH010000124.1:0-1958 GCA_031393945.1 Polaromonas sp.
GCATTGTGCCCAGTGCCGGGTAGTATGAGCGGTAAGTGGGCTGCCCGTTCGGGTCGCCGTTTTCAATGTATTCGGTGCTGACTGCTGGCCGAACAAAAATGAAGTCGTTTTGGAAATAACTGCGGTGCAAAATTTTCGTCGTCACCGAGTTAAAAAACGTCTCGGCCAACTCAGGCTGCTGGTGATTAACCAGCAGGCCAATGTAGTGCAGCTTGACGTGCTGCCACACGTCCATGGTTTGCTCACCCGCTTTAAAGTCACTCTCAAGGCTGGCTGATGCCTCTCGCACACGCAGGTCATAAAACTCGATCCGCTCACGCTGGGCGCGCTGCTGGCCGTGCCAGTCGGCCGTTTCAAAACGCTGCTTGGCGCTGGCTGATTCACCACGAAACAACTGGTAGTGGCGGTTAAAGCCGTCCATCATCGCTTTAGCGATGTCGTAGGCGATGGAGGAGTCCAGGCGTTGGGGAAACATGGTTTTTAAGCCGCCTTGGGCGTTGCGGTGTTCCACTGGTCCCACACGCGGTCAATGGCTTTGTTGTACAGCGCATCCATCTGCTCGGGGCTGGAAATGCTCATTTGCAAGTCTTGCAGCAGCCCGTCATGCACACCAAAAGACCAGCCATGCACTGACACTTTTTGCCCGCGCGCCCACGCATCGACCAACACCGTGCTAACCGACACATTGACGACTTGTTCAATCACATTCAAGTCACACAGCGCGTTGGCGCGCGCTGCGTCGGGCAGGCTGTCGAGCATTTGCCGATGCCGGTGGCGCACGTCTTGAATGTGGCGAATCCAGTTGTCAGCCAGGCCGATACGAGCCGCTTCAAGCGCGGCCTGCACGCCCGAGCAGCCGTAGTGGCCGACGACCATGATGTCTTGCACCTTCAAGCGCTCCACTGCAAACTGAATGGCGCTGAGTGCATTTAAATCAGAGTGGACCACGATGTTGGCTACGTTGCGGTGAACAAACACTTCGCCCGGCTCCAGGCCGGTAATTTGGTTGGCTGGCACGCGGCTGTCGGAGCAGCCAATCCACATGTACTTGGGCGTTTGCTGCTTGACCAGGCTGGTGAAAAAACCCGGGCGCGTGGCTTCCATCTCGGCAGCCCAGGCGCGGTTGTGGGTGAATAGGTCTTGGATGGAGGTGGTCATTGAATCAAGCTTTGGCAAACACTATTTATCTAGTTGGCCATTATCCGGGTCTGCTGCAAACGCTTCAGCCCAACCGTGTCGCGGCGGCTTGTCTAGTCGGCCTAAGGCCCACAGTGTCCGATCGATCACTTCGCCAGCTTTGATTGCGCTCTTTCTCAGGATGCCTTCTTGCTCAAAACCGCAGGATTTGGCCACCGCTTGCGAGCCTACGTTGCGCAAGAATATCGGCGCATAGATTCGGGTCAACTCAGGCATGGATGCCCAACCCCAGTCGCACACCAACTTCAACGCTGCAGATGTAATGCCGCGCTGCCAGAACTGCCGGCCAATCCAATAGCCGACTTCAGCGTTACACCGCAGCCATCCATCGTCTTGCCTGATCGCAATGCAGCCAATGACTTGCTCTTCGCATTCAATGCCCCAAACATAACCGTAGGCGGGTTCACGCGAGCTGCCGCCACACCAAGCCTCTGCGATGCTTAGAGGATAGGGAGATGGGAAGCCGTCAAATAAATTTAACCAAACACCCTTGTCGTCTGCATGGCGCTGCAAGGCAGGTGCGTCTTCAAGCTTCATCCCGCGAAGCTTGAAAAAATCGCCCTGCAGTGTTGGAAGCAGGTATCCCACTACATCGTTTCCGCAAACAGCTCCCGCCCAATCAACATGCGGCGAATTTCTGAAGTCCCCGCGCCAATTTCATACAGCTTGGCATCGCGCCACAGCCTGCCCAGCGGGTAGTCATTGATGTAGCCGTTGCCGCCAAAAATTTGTATGCCCTCGCCCGCCATCCAGGTGGCTTT
>JANMWH010000141.1:0-12810 GCA_031393945.1 Polaromonas sp.
GCATCAAGCTTGATTTGCAGCCCTTCACGCTGGTGGGTGCGACGACCAGAGCCGGCATGTTGACCAACCCGCTGCGCGACCGCTTTGGCATCGTGGCGCGGCTGGAATTTTATACCGCTGAAGAATTGGCGCGCATCGTTAAGCGTAGCGCTGGCCTGTTGAATGTGCCGACAGACGAAGAAGGCGGTTTTGAGATTGCTCGCCGTTCACGCGGCACACCGCGCATCGCCAACCGGCTGCTACGCCGCGTGCGCGATTTTGCAGATGTGAAGGGCAAAGGCGAAATCACATTAGAAATTGCGAACAAAGCACTCGCCATGCTCGACGTAGACCCGCAAGGCTTTGACGTGATGGACCGCAAGCTGCTTGAATGCGTGATCCACCGCTTTGATGGTGGCCCGGTAGGCTTGGACAACATTGCCGCCAGCATTGGCGAAGAGCGCGACACGATTGAAGACGTGATTGAACCGTATTTAATTCAACAAGGCTATTTGCAGCGCACGCCGCGTGGGCGTATTGCTACGTTGGCGGCATACCGGCATTTGGGCGTGGCTCCCCCAGCTTCTGGCTCCGAGCTGTTCACTTAGTTCTGCCGCTGCGCTATTTACCTAGCCCGCAGCGGCAGTTAGCCGGCTACTCGTCGTTCAGGCCGTGGTCTCGTCCAGCATAGTGCTGGTCAAGTGCTGTGTGTCGGCCCAGCCCACTACAGTAAAACCTTCAGGCGTCCACAGCAAGCGGTTGATGGCGGCATTGCCCAAGTCCCATGTGCGCGGGGCTTGAATGTCTAGCCGCGTGGCGGCGCGGTACAGCACGTCCATCACGCCGCCGTGGGCGACCAAGGCAATTTGCTCGCCGGGATGCAGTGCGGCCAGGCGCGATGCGGCCTCTAGCACGCGGGTGCGCAAAGCCACCAGCGTTTCACCGCCGTGTGGCGCAAATTCGGGGTCGCGCTTGCGCCAGCGCAGTGATTGTTCTGGCTGCGCATCTTCAATTTCAGCGAATGTTTTGCCCTCAAAGTCTCCAAAGCGACGCTCCCGCAGACCTTCTTCTTTGGCCACAATGACGGCGCAACTGCGGCCCAGATACTGGGCAGTTTCCCAGGCGCGGGTCAGGTCACTGGCATAAATGGCGGCCAGCGGCTCGTCACCGAGTGCGTCGGCCAGCCGCTCTGCCTGCCAGCGGCCGACGGCGCTAAGCGGTATGTCCAAGTGGCCCTGAATGCGGGTGTCTACATTCCAGGTGGTTTCGCCGTGTCGAATGGCGATGATGCGGGTCGGTTCAATAAAACTCATCTGGGTATTTCAACATTAACCCGGCGAGTACCGGTGGGTGGCTGCGGAAACCCGAGTAAAGCAGAGTCCAGCATGGCTGGCAGCACAGCCAAAAAGTCGCCTGACGGGCCGTCGTTAACGGCGCGTGTTTCAAACACGACTTTTTGTGTAGCCAGCTCGCGCATCAAAACGGTCACGCTGCGTTTGTAGTAAGGCGTGCTAAAACCAAACGGAAACGACAAACCCACCGAGCCGCCTAAACTGCCGCCGCCGATAAAAACGCCTGGCCCACCCACACCAAAGCCGCTGTCTGAATAGCGCTGCAGCACTTCGGTAGCGGCCACAACCTGTACTGCGTATTTGGCATCAGGCACGCTTAGCGCCATGCCGACTTTCGCCAAGCTGGTGGTGGCAATCGCTTCTACCTTATCTTGATCGGCACCCGCGCTGATTTGCGACGGCAGCCTTTCAAAGCGGTAGCGGGTGTTGGGGCCAGGCGGGGTGGAGCTCCATGCTGAAAACGCAGTCACATCGCTGTCTACCAGGCGCATACCTGAGCAGCCAGACAATGCCAAAACAGCTATTAATATAATAGCTGTTTTTGCCCGTATTAATTGGGTAAAAAGCATATTTAACCCCTAAATTCGATCAAAATTGATGACAGACACCGCTGCTAAGCCCAAGGGCTTGGGCGCAACAAACTCGTCGGCATCAAAAGCTTTGTCGCCGTCGCTGCTGGCCACGCCGGTGGTCTTAATGCCCTTAAAGTCATGGCGCTTGCCGTCCATCAAGTGCGACGGCACGATGTTTTGCAGCGCGCTAAACATGTTTTCAATTCGGCCCGGAAATTTTTTGTCCCATTCGCGCAGCATGTTGCCGACCTGCTTGCGCTGCAAATTTTCCTGGCTGCCGCACAGCGTGCACGGAATGATGGGAAAGGCTCGCACCTTGGCCCAGCGGGTCAAGTCTTTTTCAGGCACGTAGGCCATAGGCCGAATCACGATGTTTTTGCCATCGTCGCTGACCAGCTTTGGCGGCATGCCTTTGAGTTTGGCGGCAAAAAACATGTTGAGAAAAAACGTTTGCAGCATGTCGTCACGGTGGTGGCCGAGGGCAATTTTGGTGGCGCCCAGCTCACCGGCTACCCGGTACAAAATGCCGCGCCGCAGGCGTGAGCACAGCGAGCACAGCGTTTTACCTTCAGGAATCACGCGTTTGACGATGCTGTAGGTGTCCTGGTTTTCAATATGAAATGGCACGCCCAGTTTGCCTAAGTACTCGGGCAAGATGCGCTCGGGAAAACCGGGCTGCTTTTGGTCGAGGTTAACGGCAATCAAACTGAAATTAATCGGCGCGCGCTTTTTCAATTTCAGCAAAACGTCGAGCATGGCGTAGCTGTCTTTGCCGCCTGACACGCAGACCATCACCTTGTCGCCCTCTTCAATCATGTTGAAGTCAACGATGGCGCGGCCTACTTCCCGGCACAGGCGCTTTTCCAGCTTGTGGTCTTCGCGCTCGGCTTTGGCTGCGTCGGGGGCGGTGCTTGGGCGTTCAATCAGGTCTTGCATGTTGATATTTTCGCATTGAAGCAGGCTGGAAGTTAAGCAGCGCAGTAAGACACGCTGAACCAGCTGCGCAGCTCGATCACGGCCTATGTACGGTGCATGAACGTTACAATATGTTAGCGCCGAAGCTTAATCTGCGCAGTGGCGGTTTTATGCGTTGTGGCTTGTCTGTTATTTGTCTTCTAGCACTGGCAACAGTGCATGGCGCTGGCCTAACCGCTGTGTCCGCTGAGCCCTCTGCCGTCTCGGCTGGCGGTTTTGTGCCTCCAGCCATGGTGCTTACCGACACTGCAGGCACACTTGGCGCGGACTACTTTGCAGTGCGCGCCAATGCCCCGCAAGAGACCACCATTGAGCAAATTGCAGCGGCTGGATCGGCAGGTTTTGTAGCCTTTGAGCCGAGCCAGACTTACGAGTTGAATAAAAGCAACGCGCTGTGGCTGCACTTTCGGGCGCAGCCGGGCCAACGGACGCTTGCCGACTGGACTGTCGTGCTGTCCAAGCCATTTATAGACAAAGCGGAGTTTTATTTTCAAGACGCGCAGGGCGTATGGCGAATGCACTCTGCAGGCACAACAGTAGCGCATGCGCAGTGGCCCACTCGGGGCTTGACGCCGCAGTTTCGGCTCGACACAGCGCTTGACTTAGCCTCAGCCTCAGCCGCGCCCCGGGACTTTTACATTCGGGTGCAAAAGTGGATTCCACTTCGGTTCACCGTTGATGTTCAGCGTGCCGACGCCGTCAGCCAGCAAACGCAAAACACTTTTTTATGGATCGGTTTGTTGTTGGGCTTGTTGGGTTTTATGTTTATTTTTAGCTGCGTGTTGAGCGTGCTTTACCGAAATGCGGCCTATGCTTTTTATGCGGCGTATGCGGCGGCGGCGCTGATGGCCGCAGCAAGCTTTAGCGGAATTGCCAGCTATGCCTTTTGGCCGGGTGCAGTGGTGTGGCCGGCCATATCGACCATGGTGTTTCTCTTGCTGGGTTTGGCTGCCCAGCTGGCTTTTACCCGCGCAATATTTATTGCCCCGCGCACGCCCAGAGTGTGGGCTTATTTGCTGCTCTGCGCTACTGCGCTGATGCTGATAGCAACAGCCGTTTTTGTAGCGATAGACCAGCCTCGCCTGAGGCTACTGATATTTGCCTTGGCTATTCCACTTGGCTTTGCCATTATTGCCGTGGTGGCGGTGCGTGCGTTGCGCCACGACAGGCCCGTTGCGGCCCTGTATTTGCTGTCGTTTGCGCCCATGCTGGCTGTGGTGGTGTTGACTCAGATTGAACAGCTTGGTATCGCGGCCTTGCCCTGGCTGCCTTACAACGCGCCTATTTATGGTTTGGTCATAGAGCTGCCGCTCCTTTTGGTGGCGCTGCACCTGCACGCTAAAAAAACCCACACCCAGGCAGTTCGCAGCATCACGTTGGCGCACACTGACCCGCTGACCGGTTTTGTTGCGCCGGCCCAGTATTTAGCAGCACTGGCCGCCTTGTGGGCAGCAGCGCAGGACGCTGGCGCTGACTTAACGGTGGTGTATGTCAAAGCCGTGAACGGTGCCGCCGCCACGCTGGCACCCGAGCGCGACCCGCGCCGCGATGTGCTCAGGTGCGTGCGTATGCTGCGCACGGTAGCGCGCGACGACGACACCATCGCCCGAGTCGACGACCAATTGTTTGCCATGCTCATGCCGGGCGTGTCGCGCTCTGAACGGCTGGTCAGCAAGCTGTCGCGTCTGGTGGCGCTGGGCGTCATGGTGGATTCTGACGATTCGCGCTCGCGACCTATTAAATTTAAAATTGTCGCCAGCACGCTGCGCAGCTTTACAGGGGAAAGCACCGCCGTAGACGAAGCCCTGCGAAGCGTTTTGGCCAAAAGTGAGAGTCCGGGCCAAGCTGCGCGCGTTATCAGCTTTATCTCCAAGCGGTCCCGTCAAGCGGTTGAAGTCGACAACGCCAGCGCCTAAGAGCCTGGGCAGTGGCCGACGCAGCGCCGGCTGTGCGTTACTTTTTCGAAGATTTTTCGGCCCGACCGGTGCCGCGTAGGCCGCTGTGGAAAGCGATAGGTCTGCACACCGGTGTGACAAACCGCACATCAACAGGTGTAGTTCGCGAGCATTAAGTTACAAAACGTTGCCATTAAATTAAAATGTGTATGCTTATTTTGCATAATTTTCAGATTTTTTGGGTGGGTCATGCGTCGTCGTTGGGTATCACTTTTCAGGTGCATCTGTGTCGTTTTAGGTACGTGCACGGTTGTCCACGCTCAAACGGACGGGCAGCTGGCACAGGCGTTCCCAGTCCCAGTTGACTTGTCTATTCCGCAGCAACCCTCAAGCGCTAACGTACTTTCGTTGTTGGGGCCTTCATCCATCGCAGTGCTGCAAGACGCTCCGATCGACATGACTGTTGAACAAATTGCGGTCTTGCCGCAGTCTGCGTTTTCTGAATTCAATCCCGATAAAACTTATCCGCTCAACGCCAGAAAAGCCTTGTGGCTGCACTTTCGCGCGATAGGCCCGGCCGCCACAATGGCGTTTAACTGGACGTTTGAGCTGCCCAAGCCATTTGTAGACAAGGTCGAGCTTTACCACCGCAACCCGCAAGGCGGTTGGGACAAGCAGCAAGCAGGCGACTGGGTGCCGCAAGCGCAATGGGCGATACGGGGCCTGCATCCGCAGTTTCATTTGCCTGAACTCGTTGCCGGTCAGAATGATTTTTACGTTAAGGTCGCCCAGCTGTTGCCGCTGCGCTTTAACGTTACGTTAAAAGCGGCAGAGTCGGCCAGCTTTGACCATCAAAACATGCTGCTTGCCGATGGCCTGCTGCTGGGGTTGATGCTGTTTGTTGCGCTGTTCGCTTGCGTCTTGGCGCTGATCTATCGCAACCAGATTTACGGCTGGTATGCGGCTTACGTGTGGTTTGCATTTTTGGCAATCGCCTCTTACGTGGGCTTGGGCTACTACGCGTTGTGGCCAGCTTCAAACTGGCTGCCTGAAATTTCGCACGGCGTGTTCTTGACATTGGCTATCGCTTCGCAAATTCAATTTTGCCGCGTGCTTTTCATCAATCCGACCGATTCGCCGCGACTTAACCTGTTCATCCTGGTCTGGACCTTGATTTTGACGGCGACTGCGGCGCGCTTTGCATTCATATCGTTTCAGGACATTGAATGGCGCGTTCGCACGGTGCTGGTCGTAGTGGCTATTGGCACCCTCTTGATGTTGGGCGTTGTGCTCCGGGCGGCTTTTCAGCGCCGCCCCATGGCGCTGTTGTGGATAGTGGCTTACCTTCCAGTCATCGCTGTGCTGGCCTTGACGCTGGTCGAGCAATTTGGTTTGGCCGCTTTGCCCTGGCTGCCTTACAACGGGATCGGATTGGCGGTGGGCTTTGAAGTCTTGCTTTTGCTGATTGGGTTGAATTTGCACGTCAAGTCAAACCATGCCTGGGACGTTCGGCAAACGACATTGATTGAGCTCGACCCTTTGAGCGGATTTTTAGCGCCGCTGCACTTTCCTGAAACGCTGGCACAGCTCTGGAGCCAAGCCCGCCATTCCCGCCAAGACATCGCTGTGGCCTACATACGCGCTGATATTGACCTCGAAAGCAAGCGGGCTGCTTCGCCCATCACTGACAACGAGCTGGTGCTGCGCTGTGTTCGCATGCTGCGCATGGTGACTCGGCCCGACGACACGGTGGCCCGTATTGGCGGCAATGTGTTCGCCATTTTGATGCCGCGCATGTCAACGGGGTCGAACCTGGCGGGCAAATTGTCAAGGCTGGTGGCGCTGGGTGTGATGCGCGATACCGACGACGCAGCGCAGCGGCCGGTTCGGTTTCGGATTGCAGCGACCACTTTTGGCAGTTTTTCGGGCACCTCAAAACAGCTGCACGAAGCGCTCAAACAAAAGTTGGGCAGCTTGACGGCCGCCTCAGAGCGCACGATTGAGTTTGTGCGCGGCTAAGCCTGATTAACCCGCTATTTAACAATCACCACTGGCCAGTTTCTATCCGTATGGCTACTTCACAGTCGTCAAATATCTCCAGCTTGGCAATTTTGACGCGCACGCCGACCACGCCCGGCAGCTGCATCAGGCGCTGCGCGACTTTGCCGATCAGCGATTCAAGCAAATTGACATGGGTTGCGGTGCATTCACTGATGATGATTTGGCGCACCTTGCGGTAGTCGAGCACGCGGTGAATTTCATCGTCGCTCGGCAGCAGTGGCTGGGTGCCCAAATTGAGTTCGGCATCAACCTGGATCGGCTGCGGCGCGACTTTCTCAGTTTCTAAAATACCCAGGCTGGCGTCAAAGCGCAGGCCAGTCAGCGTCAAAATTTGTGTGCCGCGGGTGTTGAACATAGCTACTTTTTATTGTCAGGTGAAATGGGTGGTGATACGGGTGGCGCGTCGGGCATTAAAGAAAAGTCGCGCGCAAACTTCATCAAGTGCTGGCCGCCATCCACCAGCAACGTGGTGCCGGTAATCGACTGGTTATCTAGTGCAAATTTAACCGTAGCTGCAACGTCAGCCGGCGTTGACGAGCGGCCTAGCGGCGACAGCTTGTGCAGCGCTTCAAACTGCGCATCGGTCAGCAAGTGGCTGGTTAACGTTAGCCCTGGCGCCACGCCTACCACCCGCACCAGGGGGGCCAGCGCCATGGCCAGCATGGTGTTGGCGGCTTCCAGTGCGGCTTTTGAAAGGGTGTAACTCAAAAAATCGGGGTTTTGGTTCCACAGCTTTTGGTCGAGCAAATTCACCACCGCGCCGCGAGCTGACGTTTCGCCGCGCGCCGATGTGTCGCCAGCAGCGTTGCGGCTGGCCACATGCGTGTGCAAGGCCTGCGCCAGCAAAATCGGCGCGCCAGTGTTGCTGCGCAAGTGGTTTTCAAGCGCGGCAAAACTAAAAGTAGCCGCGTCGTCTTGCTCGAAGGCAGACGCACTGTTGACCACAGCATCAACCCGGCCAAACCTGGCTATTACCTGGGGTAAAAGTGCTTTAACGTCTGATTCTGATCCTAAATCAGCATAAAAAAGGTCTGAACTACCCTGAATTTGGGCGCAAGCAGCTACTGTTTCAATAGCGTCTTGTTTGGAGTTGCGGTAGTGCACAGCCACACGCCAGCCGCCGGTAGCAAGCGCCAAAGCGATTTCGCGGCCCAGTCGCTTGGCGGCGCCGGTGACTAAAACAACGGGGGCAGGGGTGGTGAGCGGCATAGTGTGGTGATAAACAATCGTCGACAATCTGCTTTGAAAAGTATTGTCATGACAGCGCCTATGTTAACGATTCCCCTGCAAATCCGAATTCAAGAAGCCATTGCCCAAGCGGGCGGCTGGCTGGGGTTTGACCGTTTTATGGACATGGCGCTGTACACACCGGGCCTGGGCTACTACGCCAACGACCTTCGCAAGTTTGGATTAATGCCCGGCGGAAGCATTTCCAAGCAAACGGGCGGCAGCGACTTTGTGACCGCACCCGAAATGTCACCCCGCTTTGGCCAAGCGCTGGCGCGGCAAATTGCTGAGGCTTTTGACGCCACGGGCGTGCATGAGGTGTGGGAGTTTGGCGCGGGCTCTGGCGCGCTGGCCGAGCATATTTTGCAGGCGCTGCCGCAGATCGAGCGCTACACGATAGTTGATTTGTCAGGCAGCTTGCGGGCGCGCCAGCAGCAGCAGCTTCTAAATTTTGCAGGCAAGGTGAACTGGGCCAACGCGTTGCCGGAAAAAATAAACGGCGTGGTCATCGGCAACGAGGTACTGGACGCGATGCCGGTCAAGCTGCTTGCCCGCGTCAATGGCGCTTGGCACGAACGGGGCGTTGTGTTGAGCGCCGGCGCGTTTGCCTACGCAGACCTGCCAACCGACATGCGGCCGCCTTTTGAGGTGGTCGGCACGCATGATTATTTGACTGAAATTCACCCCCAAGCCGAAGGTTTTATCAGCACCCTGGCCGACAAGCTGGCGGCCGGCGCCATTTTTCTTATTGACTACGGCTTTCCCGAGCACGAGTACTACCACCCGCAGCGCAGCATGGGCACCGTGGTGTGCCACCGTGCGCACCTGGTTGATGGCGATGCGCTGGCGGATGTGGGCTACAAGGACATTACCGCGCATGTTAATTTCACCGGCATGGCGCTGGCCGGGCAAGCGGCTGGGCTAGAGGTGTTGGGCTACACCGGGCAAGGGCGGTTTTTACTTAATTGCGGTGTGGTGCAAGGCATGGAAGACGCCAGCATTGCCGACCGAGCAATGGTGCAAAAACTGATCAACGAACACGAAATGGGCGAGCTGTTCAAAGTCATCGCCTTTGGGGCTAAAAACACAGCGGCGTGGCAGCCGATGGGCTTTGCAAGCGGTGACCGCACGCACACGTTGTAAATCATGATTCGGTGGATGATTGTTATTTTCTTGGCGCTGGTGTTTATCAGTGCGCTTACGCCGTGGCTAAACAAGCTGGGCTTTGGCAAGTTGCCGGGCGACTTGCGCTTTAAGCTGTTTGGCAAAGAGCGCTACCTTCCGCTAACCACCACGATTGTGCTGAGCCTGATTGCCAGCGTGGTCAGCCAGTTGGTCTAGGCGCGTGGGTCACTCTTGGTCGCATGTCAGCAGCGCATTTAAAAAACTTTTGCGCCACCAGTGCACATCTTCATTTTGTATACCTTCCAGCAGCCTCTGGTGCCTCCGTTGGCGGTCAATCAACGGCATTTGCAGCGCCCGCTGAATGCTCTCCGCCGTGCCGCGCGTGTCGTATGGGTTCACCAGCAGCGCATCTTTCATTTGCTCGGCAGCGCCTGCAAAACGTGACAACACCAGCACGCCGGGGTCGGCCGGGTTCTGCGCGGCAACAAATTCTTTGGCCACCAGGTTCATGCCGTCCCGCAGCGGCGTGACCAGTGCAACGTCGGCAGCGCGGTACAGCCCCGGCAAACGCTTGCGCGCCACGTTGCGGTGTATGTAGCGCACTGGCATCCAGTCCAGCTCGCCGTAGTCACCATTGATGGCGCCGCACAGGCTTTCGAGCTCGCGGCGCAGGCCGCTGTAGCTGTCCAGCGCCTCGCGGCTGGGCGAAGCGATTTGTATAAGTGTGGCGCTTGAAATGTTTTCCGGATAGTTTTTAAGCAGCTCCCGAAATGCGCGCAAGCGTTGCGGCAGGCCTTTGGAATAGTCGAGCCGCTCAACGCCCAGCAACAGGCGGCGGCGTAAATACTCGGTGGTCATTCGCTCGTACATGTCGTTGGCGTCTTTGCCGTGCGCCAGCGCAGTAAATTCTTCGACATCAATACCGATTGGAAACGCCTGTGCCTGCACCTTGCGACCAAAGGCCCGAAACTGGTGCTGGGGCAGCGTTTGCGCAGCGACTTCCTTGCCCACATAACTCGCAAAGTGCTCGACATCGGTTTGGCTTTGAAAGCCAATCAGGTCATAGGCAAACAGTGACTTGATCAACCACTCGTGCTGCGGCACGGCAGCCAAAATCAGTGGCGGCGGCAGCGGGATGTGCAGAAAAAAGCCAATGCGGTTTTTGCAACCCATGGCACGCAGCTCTGCCGCCATCGGAATCAGGTGATAGTCGTGCACCCAGATGGTGTCGTCTGGTTGAAGCAGCGGCAGCAGCTTGCGGGCCATTAGCTGGTTCACGCGCCGGTAGCCACCAATGTAGCCAGCGTCAAAATTGGCCAGGTCCAGCCGATAATGAAACACTGGCCACAACACGCCGTTGCTGTAGCCCAGGTAGTAGCTGTCGTGGTCGTCGCGGCACAAATCAAGCGTGCTCAAGCTCACATTGCCAGCGTGTTGAGTGTGTACTTCGCCCTCGCCGGGCGCGCCGCCTTCAACTACTGTGCCGCTCCAGCCAAACCAAAGGCCGCCGTTGACTGCAAGTGCTTCGCCAAGTGCCACCGCTAGGCCGCCCGCAGCCGCCGCCTTACGCGGGTCTGCCACGCGGTTGGACACGACCACGAGGCGGCTCATACCTTGCTCATACTTTGGATTCCCACGGCGCAGACAGCCGCGTGGCAGCATTGATGATGCCCACCATGGAGTAGGTTTGCGGAAAGTTTCCCCACATTTCTCCCGTGGCGGGGTGGGTGTCTTCAGATAACAGGCCCAAGTGGTTGCGCGCTGCCAGCATCGTTTCAAAAATAACCCGGGCTTCGTTTTTGCGGCCGGTTTTGGCCAGTGCATCAATACGCCAGAAGGTACAAATATTAAAGGCTGTTTCAGGCTTGCCAAAGTCGTCGGGTGCTTCATAGCGGCGCATGTACGGGCCGTCACACAACTGCATTTCAAGCGCTTGAACTGTCGCTAAAAAGCGCGGGTCGTGCGGGTCAATGAAGCCGACTTCAATCATCAACAAGACGCTGGCGTCCAGGCTGCTGCCGCCAAAACTCTCGGTAAATGCCTGGCGCGCTTCGCTCCACGATTCGCGCAAGATGCGGGTCTTCATGGCTTCAGCATGGCCATGCCAATACGCGGTGCGAGCAGGTTGCTTTAGCGTGTCGGCAATTTTGGCCAGGCGGTCGCACGCGGCCCAGCACATCAGCGCCGATGAGGTGTGTACCCTGGCTCGGGTGCGCAGCTCCCACATGCCCGCATCTGGCTGGTCGTAGCTGCGCAAGGCTTGCTCGCCCACAGCTTCCAGCTGCGCAAACTCGGCTGCGCCAGAGCGGTGCAGCAAGCGGTGGTCATGAAAGGCCTGCGACGCACCTAGCACCACATTGCCGTACACATCGTGCTGAAAATGCTCTTGCGCCTGGTTGCCTACGCGCACGGGGCCCATGTCGCGGTAACCTTTCAGGTGGCTTTGAATCGACTCGGGCAAGTCACGCTCCAGGCCAATGCCGAACAGCGGCTGGATATGCCCGCCCCTGGCCTGCGCCACCACGTTTCCTAGCCAGCGCAGGTAGTCTTCCAGCGTACCCATTTCCGACAGGCTGTTCAGCGCCCGCACCACAAAAAACGCGTCGCGCAGCCAGCAGTACCGGTAGTCCCAGTTGCGCGCGCTGTTGGGCGCTTCAGGGATGCTGGTGGTCATGGCGGCCACGATGGCACCAGTGTCTTCAAACAGTGAAAGCTTCAGCGTAATCGCGGCGCGAATCACGGCGTCTTGCCATTCCAGCGGCAGAGCCAGGCGCTGACTCCAGTTGCGCCAGTAGGAAACGGTTTCCTGCTCATACAGCCGCGCCGTGTCGGCTATGCCACCGTCAAGAAACTCATCGGCACCGAGAAAAAAATCATGCTCTCGGGTCAACACAAAGGGCTGGCGTGACAGCAAATACGGCAGCGGCGCGTCGGTGGTCAAGCGCAGTGTTTGCAATGGCCCCACAAAGCGCAGGTGGTCGCTGCCCTGAGTGATGGTGGGCTCAGTTCGCCCCCAGTCAAAGCGTGGGTTCAAACTCACCCGCACGCGCGGCGCGCCGTGAATCGGCTTGAGCCTGCGCACCAGCATCACCGGCCTGAAGTAGCGTGAGCGCTCTAAAAACCGGGGCGCGAAATCGGTAATTTCTACGGCTTGCCCGCTGTGGTCGTACAGCAGCGTACGCAGCACGGCGGTGTTCGGCTCATACCACTGCTGGGCGTGAGAAAAGTCTTCTATCTCGATGGCAAACTCGCTGCCCTTGTCGCTTGTGTCCAGCAGGGCATTGAAAACCGGGTCGCCATCAAAGCGCGGCAGGCAGCACCACACCATGCGGCCGCGCTCGTCAATCAAGGCGCTGAAGGCGCAGTTGCCAATCACGCCCAGCGCCAGCGATGGCGCGGCTTGCGGCGCGAAATTTCCGAGCGCTGGCTTTGCGTTCGTCATGCGCTCACAGTTTGCTCGCTGGGCAAATGGGGTTGCGTTGCAGCGGCGCGCAGCCACGAGGCCAACTCGGTCACGCTGGCGCAGTGGTAGCGTGCAGCCGTTGTCCCGGTACCTACCTTGATTGCTTGGCCACCCATGCTCTGGACGGCTGCAAAGCCTGATTCGTCTGTGTTGTCGTCGCC
>JANMWH010000217.1:0-2045 GCA_031393945.1 Polaromonas sp.
GCGGGATGCGGTGTCGCGGTCAACCGTAACAAAAACCGATGCACCTGTGGCCCCGGCGTCAGTGGCTACGTTGCGCAGGCTACTTAGCTCAGCCATGCGCGCCGCTAACTTTTGCGCCCAGGTCACCACCGCCTTGTTGTCTGATCCCTCCATCGACACCCGAAATTGCGTCGGCCCAGTTTCGGCATCAATTGTCAGGTCTTGCGTGGGCTGCAAGTACAGCGTGACACCCGCTATTTTGCTGGCGCGCTCGCGGAGTCTGTCGATGGTGGATTGCTGGGTGCCGGTGCGTGTTTTTTTCAGGTTAATCAGCATGCGGCCAGTGTGCAGCATGGTGTTGTTGGCGGCATCCACACCGACGAATGAACTCAGGTTGTCAACATCCGGGTCTTCAAGAATGGCTTTGGTCGTGGCCTGTTGCAACTCAGCCATGCGGGCATAAGAGATAGACTGCGCGGCCTGCACGCGGGCTTGCAATTGGCCTGTGTCCTGCGTTGGGAAAAGGCCTTTGGGAATCACGATGTACAAAAAGACCGTGAGCGCGAGGGTTAAAAACGCAACCAGCAGCGTCAAGCCTTGGCGCTTGAGTACCCAAGTCAAGCCATGGTCATAGCGCGTCATCACGCCGCTGAAGAATTTTTGCAATTTGCCCGCGCTATTTTTGACAGGCGCTTTTTTTAGCCATCGAGCAGACATCATTGGAACCAATGTCAATGAAACCACAGCAGAAATTAAAATAGTAATCGCCAGGGTGACGGCAAATTCCCTGAACAATCGCCCCACCACATCACCCATGAACAGCAGCGGAATCAACACTGCAATCAACGACACAGTCAGCGAAATAATAGTGAAGCCAATTTGCGCTGCGCCGGTGATGGCAGCTTGCATCGGCGCCATGCCTTCTTCGATGTACCGCGAGATGTTTTCAATCATCACAATCGCGTCATCGACCACAAAGCCGGTGGCAATGGTCAGTGCCATCAGGCTTAAATTGTTCAAGCTGTAGCCCAGCAGGTACATCGCACCACAGGTGCCAATGAGTGAAATTGGCACGGCCAGGCTGGCAATCACAGTGGCGCGCAAGCTGTGCAAAAAAGCAAAAATAACCAGCACCACCAACAGCACGGCCAGCAGCAATTCAATTTGCACATGCATGACCGACGCACGTATGCCGGTGGTGCGGTCAGACAGCACATCGACTTTGAGCGATGCGGGCAGGCCCGACTGCAGCTCGGGCAAACGTGCTTTGATCGCATCAACGGTGGCAATGACGTTGGCACCTGGCTGACGTTGTACATTCAGAATAATCGCGGGTTTGAGACTAGACCACGCACCCAGCTTGACGTTCTCCGCACCGTCAACCACTTGCGCCACATCTGAGACGCGCACTGCCGCACCATTGCGATAAGCAATGATCAAGTTTTTATAATCGCTGGCGGCCACCAGCTGATCGTTTGAATTGATGGTGTAGGCCCTAGAAGGCCCGTCAATGCTGCCCTTGGCGGCGTTGGCATTGGCCGCTGCAATCGCAACCCGAAAAGCGTCCAGCCCCAAACCATAAGAAGCCAGCGCCCGCATGTCTGCCTGAATGCGCACCGCAGGCCGCTGCCCACCGCTAAGCGTGACCAGCCCCACGCCGCTAACCTGGCTGATTTTTAATGCAAGCCGGGTGTTGACCAGGTTTTGAACTTCGGTGAGTGGCAATGTGTCTGATGTGATGGCCAGGCTCAAGACCGGCGTATCAGCCGGGTTGACCTTGGCGTACACGGGCGGGGCGGGCAAGTCCGCGGGCAGCAATGAGGCGCCCGCATTGATAGCGGCTTGCACCTGCTGCTCGGCAATGTCAAGCGCCAGCCCCAAGCCGAACTGCAGCGTGATGATGGACACACCTGCCGCGCTGGTCGAACTCATGCGCAGCAAACCGGCCATTTGGCCGAACTGCCGCTCTAGCGGGCTTGAGACCGTTTGCGCCATGACTTCCGGGCTGGCACCGGGGTACAGCGTTTGCACCTGAATGGTGGGGTAGTCCACCTGCGGCAGCGCTG
>JANMWH010000235.1:0-3695 GCA_031393945.1 Polaromonas sp.
GCAAGCAGACTCCACCGCCGCCTTTGCTCCCCGCAAGCGCAAGTACAGCGTGCCAATGCCGCCTTCGCTCAGCCAACAGCTGGCGTTAAGTGGCAGGGGTTGGCCGCCCCAGGCGTTGAGCTTTTGCAGTGCCTCGGCTTGAGTCATTTCAAACTTTAGCGTGGCCTCAAGCGGGGCAATTGGCAGTACCTTGATGCTGATTTCAACCAGCAGCCCCAGCGTGCCCATGGCGCCCACCATCAGGCGCGATACGTCGTAGCCGGCCACGTTCTTCATTACCTGGCCGCCAAAGGTTAAATGCTCGCCCTTGCCGTTAATGAGTTTGACTCCCAGCACGTAGTCACGCACGGCGCCCACGCTGGCCCTGGCGGGGCCGCTTAAGCCAGCGGCGACCATGCCGCCTACCGTCGAACCACCGGCGAAGTGAGGTGGCTCAAATGGCAGGCATTGGCCTTGCGCCAGCAGCAATGCCTCCAGCTCAGCCAATGGCGTGCCTGCCATCGCAGTAATAACCAGCTCGCTTGGCTCGTAGCTGATGACGCCGCTAAGCGGTGTCGTGTCCAGGATGTCGCCCTGCAGGGTTTCGCCGTAAAAGTCTTTGCTGCCGCCGCCGCGTATGCGCAGCTTGCTGCCGCTGGCTGCTGCTGCGCGAATGCGATCAATCGCTGCCGGGACGAAATCTGTACTTAAAACCATTACCCAATGGTACGCGGCTGGCTGGGCAGCCCCTGTGAATTTTTTGAACAACCTTTGTTCGGTTATTTACGGCGATGGTTTGATGGGCTATTTACCAACGGCAGGTCGCCGCAGTTATTAGTCGCGAACAAAATTAACCGGCAGCCCGGGCACATCAACACGGGCTGAAAACACGCAGCCCGATTGTGGGTAGGCTTGCAGCTCGGCATCACTGCGGTTGTAACGCGCCGTGGTGACGTACAGCGTTTTTAAATCGTCGCCGCCAAAGCAGGGCATGGTGGGGCACTGGGCAGGCACGGGGATGCTGGCCAGTTCCACGCCTTCGGGCGACAGCTTGCAAATGCGTGCGCCTTCAAACATGGCAACGTAGTAATTGCCCTCAACATCTACTGCCGCGCCGTCAGGGCGGCCGCCATAGCTGCCGTAGCCGTCTTGCCCGAATTGCCAAGCTGCTGGCTTGCCCGGCCACTGTTTGAAGACACGTTCGCGGCTCATCAGGTTGGCAATAGCGTCCCAGTCCCAGGCGCGCACGGTGTGGGTGGGCGTGTCGGCCCAATAGATGGTTTTAGCGTCAGGCGACCAGGCCAGGCCGTTGGCAATGGTGGCGTGGTTGACTTTTTGCTCCAGCTTGTTGCTGTTCAGCGCAAAGAGCCCCGCGCTGGCTGCCGTGCGCGGCTCAAACATCGTGCCCGCCCAAAAGCGCCCCACCGGGTCAGCCTTGCCGTCGTTAAAACGGGTGGTGGCGGTGTTGTGCACGGCATCGGCCAGCTTGACCAATTCCCCGCCCCAGCTGCGCGCCCGGTAAATGCCGTCGCGCAGCGCCACAATCAGGCCGCCGGATTCAGCTGGTGCCATGCAGCCAGGCTCACTCGGCATGGCCCAGCTTTCAACATTACCCATAAACACATTGCAGCGGTGAATGTGCTGCCCGGGAATGTCGACCCAATAAAGCATTTGCTCAACAGGATGCCAAAACGGCGATTCGCCGAGCGCGTAAGTCTGAGGGATGAGGGCTTGCCAGTGCATAGATAAACCGGTGGGTTGCTTTTCAAATCGCTTGCTTTGACTGCATCCTAGCATTAAGAAAGAGCCTTAAAACGCTATGTTTTATATAGCTGCTCGCGTCCGAATTTATTGGGCTACAACCTGATTTAATGCTCAAAACAATGAAAAAAGCCCGCAGACCTTGCAGTCTGCGGGCTTTTTGGTTTCTACGCGCCGTTGACGCGCTGTGGCTTAGCGGTTGTAAGCGGTTTCGCCATGTGACGTGATGTCCAAGCCTTCGCGTTCGTCTTCTTCGTTGACACGCAAGCCGATGGTCAGGTCAACAATCTTGTAGGCAATGAATGACACCACACCCGACCACACAACAGTAATCAGCACGGCTTTGGTTTGCACCCACACCTGACTCACAATGGAGTAGCTATCAGCCGTCACCATGGTCACAGTGACCCATTCGGCCACGGAGCTTGGGCCGCCGAGTGAAGGCGAGTTGAACACGCCGGTCAAAATGGCGCCCAAAATACCGCCAATACCGTGAATGCCAAATACGTCAAGTGAGTCGTCAGCGCCCAACATTTTCTTCAGGCCGTTCACGCCCCACAGGCAAGCAAAACCAGCCAGCAAACCAATGACCAAGCCGCCGCCGATGCCGACGTTACCGGCTGCGGGCGTGATGGCTACCAAGCCAGCCACTGCACCCGAAGCAGCACCCAGCATCGATGCCTTGCCCTTCATCAGCGCCTCGCCAGCGCACCAGGCCAGCACTGCAGCTGCAGTTGCGCCCAGTGTGTTGATGAATGCCAACGCTGCGAAGCCATTTGCCTCAAGTGCTGAGCCGGCGTTAAAGCCGAACCAGCCCACCCACAGCAGCGCAGCGCCGACCATGGTCAGTGTCAGGCTGTGCGGGGCCATGGCTTCTTTGCCGTAGCCAACGCGTTTGCCGATAACGTAGGCGCCAACCAAGCCAGCAACCGCTGCGTTGATGTGCACCACCGTGCCGCCTGCGAAGTCAAGCGCGCCCATTTGCCAGATGTAGCCAGCAGTCGCACTGACTTTGTCAGCCACTTCTTTGCTGAGGTAAGCGTCAGGGCCGGCCCAGAACCACACCATGTGCGCAATCGGTGCGTAGCTGAAGGTGAACCACAACGCCATAAACAGCAACACAGCCGAGAACTTGATGCGCTCTGCAAATGCGCCAACAATCAGGCAGCAGGTGATTCCGGCGAAGGTTGCCTGGAAAGCGGCGAACACGATTTCAGGAATGTAGACACCTTTGCTGAACGTGGCGGCATTGGCGAACGTGCCTGCGGCGTTGTCCCAAATGCCTTTCATGAACAAGCGGTCGAACCCGCCGAAGAACGCGTTGCCCTCGGTGAACGCCAAGCTGTAGCCGTAGATAAACCACAGCACCACAATCATTGAGAAAGTCACCATGACTTGCATCAGCACCGACAGCATGTTTTTACTGCGCACCAAGCCGCCGTAGAACAGAGCCAAACCTGGGATGGTCATCAACAGCACGAGCACGGTTGAAATGGTCATCCAAGCGGAGTCGCCTTTGTTAGGAACCGGTGCAGGCGCTGCAGCAGGTGTCGCTGCAGGTGCCGCTGTCGCTGGTGCAGCTGCCGTTGCTTCTGCAGGTTTGGCTGCATCGGCAGGCTTGGCCGCTTCAACAACAACGGTTGCCGCGACGGGTGCTGCGGCAGTCGCTGCTGGCGCGGCTTGTGCCATCGCAAAGTTGCTGGCCAGCCACAGGCCTAGGCCTAGACTGAGGGGGAGGAGGTATTTTTTCATGTAAAGTCTCTTTTCTTTGAATAAATAGGTGATGAGCCGCGTGGCGTGAAGCGGGGGCTTATAGCGCTTCGTTGCCGGTTTCGCCCGTACGGATACGAACGACTTGCTCTAAGTTGTAGACAAAAATCTTGCCGTCGCCGATTTTTCCGGTACGGGCGGCGGTTTCAATCGCTTCAATCACTTGGTCAACCAATTCGGTGCTG
>JANMWH010000248.1:0-2597 GCA_031393945.1 Polaromonas sp.
GTCAGCGTGGTCTTGCCGTGGTCGACGTGGCCAATCGTGCCGACGTTGACGTGCGGTTTGGTCCGCTCAAATTTGCCTTTTGCCATTTTAAATACTCCGAAAATTAGTGAAGCTACGCGCATTCACTCAAAACAATTAACACTCATAGCCACCGCAAACAACTGCGGCCACCCACTAAAACTGGTGCCCATTCCGGGAATCGGACCCGGGACCTCTCCCTTACCAAGGGAGTGCTCTGCCACTGAGCCAAATGGGCTAAAAAACTCTCAAAACAACTACATCAAAACCGCATTTGCTCATGGAGCGGGAGACGGGAATCGAACCCGCGTCATTAGCTTGGAAGGCTAGGGTTCTACCATTGAACTACTCCCGCACAATTGCAAAGTGCAGCTAACTGGTGGATGAGGCTGGATTCGAACCAGCGTACGCGTTAGCGAGCAGATTTACAGTCTGCCTCCTTTAGCCACTCGGACACCCATCCATCGAAAGAACCTAGCATTATGCCATGGTTTTGTGACTTCTGACTACCGCAGGGGGCGATGAAATGCGTCATTTGCCGTTTTGGTCGAAAACGCCAAAATTAAGGCATTTTTGAGGGTGTTTTTCCTCTTTTTCGAAATGAATACGGGCGCTAGCAGCTACTATTTTTATAGCAAAAATAGTTGCAGAAAAAAACATCATTTGGCTTGTCGCCACGCCTTGGCCGTAGAAAAGTGCCCGCAGCCGATAAAAGGCAGAGGCGGGCGCATTGCCGACAGCGGCGACGGGTGATTGGCCACTAAAACGGTGTGTCGCGCCTCATCAATAAGCGCCCGTTTGCTTTGCGCATGCGCGCCCCACAGCATGAAAAGCACGGGTTTAGACCCGCTACTGACGTGCGAAATGACAGCATCCGTCAGCGCTTCCCACCCCCGCTTTGCATGGCTGGCCGGCTGGCCCTCTTCGACCGTCAAGCAGGCATTGAGCAGCAAAGCCCCGCTTTTGGCCCAACTTGCCAAACTGCCGCCCGGAGCCGGAAAAGCCGGTGGTGGCTTGCCCAAATCACGCTGAATTTCTTTGAAAATATTGCGCAATGATGGCGGCGGCGGCACGCCAGGCGCAACAGAAAACGCCAGCCCTTCAGCTTGGCCGCGCCCGTGGTACGGGTCTTGGCCCAAAATCACGACCTGCACTTCTTCTGGCGGGGTCAGCGCCAGGGCGCGAAGCGGCTGCGGCGGGAAAATAATAGCCCCTGCTGCCACTCGGGCAGACAAAAAACCGCGCAAATTTAGACCTTCAGCACTGCTGAAAAACTCATCCACCAGCTGCCGCCAGCCGGGCGCCACGACCCAATCAGCGGGGTCGGCGCTGGCCAGTTGATCGGCTTCGTTAAACAGCATCGGCAGGGCTACCCCGATAGCCGGGCACTATTGACCAAACAATTCAGCCAACGCTAGCCCCGGCTCGTCGGCGCGCATAAAAGCCTCACCGACCAAAAACGCGTTGATGTGGGCGCTGCGCAGGCGTTTAACGTCATCGTGCGTAGCTATGCCTGATTCGGTCACCAAAATACGGTCGGAGGGTACGCTTTTCATTAAACTCAAAGTGGTGTCCAAAGACACCTCAAAGGTTTTTAAATTGCGGTTGTTGATGCCAATCAGCGGCGTTTTCAACTTCAACGCGCGGTCTAACTCAGCCGCATCGTGCACCTCGACCAGCACCGCCATGTCGAGCGACATCGCCAAGCGCTCCATGTCCTTCATTTGTGCGTCGTCCAGCACAGCAGCAATCAGCAACACGCAGTCTGCGCCCATCACCCGCGACTCATAAATTTGGTACGCGTCAATCATGAAGTCTTTACGCAGCGCGGGCAGGCTGCAAGACGCACGCGCCTGTTTGAAATACTCCACACTGCCCTGAAAAAACTTTTGGTCAGTCAGCACTGACAAACACGCTGAGCCATATTCGGCGTAGCTTTGCGCAATATCGGCTGGAATAAAGTCGGCGCGCAACACTCCTTTTGACGGGCTGGCTTTTTTGACTTCTGCAATCACGGCGGGCTTGCCAGCGGTGATTTTGCTTTTCAGTGCGCCTACAAAGTCGCGGGTTAACACGCGAGATTCAGCGTCCGCGCGCATGGCGGCCAACGGTTTTTGCTGAACCAAAGCAGCTACTTCTTCGCGCTTGACGGCAATGATTTTGTCGAGAATATCGGACATTTTTTTACTTGGTTTTACTCGCGTCTTGATCGTCATCGGGATGAACCGGCACAAATGGGCCTTGCATGCGTTGCTTCATGTAGCGCTCCCCACGCTCACTGCTCATGAGGTAAATCCACAAGAAAACACCTGCGATAGGAGCCAAAACCGCACAGATTACTGCCAGCACTGTCCACATAATCGACTCCTAAAGTTAATCAGTTTTTTAGAATATCAGACTTGATTTCAATTGACCGCATCTCTCGCCAATTGTTGAGTGGTTGAAATAAGCAACTGCAAACGAGCCTTGGCAGCTCCTGACGCCAAAACGCTGCGCGCCAGATCAACACCCTCCTTCATCGACCCCACCACATTGGCCGCATACAGGGCAGCACCGGCATTCAAAATCACGATGTCGCG
>JANMWH010000325.1:0-3639 GCA_031393945.1 Polaromonas sp.
CACCGCGCCAAAGCGGTTTTTAATCGCCCGCACCAGCCGAAAGCTGCTGTGCGTGTCGCCTTCAAAGTACAGCACGGTGTCGACCATGTGCTCCAGTACGCGCGGCCCGGCCAGCGCGCCTTCCTTGGTGACGTGGCCGACTAGCACGATGCACACGCCCGACGACTTGGCCATGCGCGTCAAGTGCGCAGCGCATTCACGCACTTGGGCGACTGAGCCCGGTGCCGATGTAAGCTGGTCTGAATAGACGGTTTGAATCGAGTCGATCACTGCAATCGTCGGCTGCGTGGCTTCCAGCGTCGCGAGGATTTTTTCAAGCTGAATTTCAGCCAGTACCTTGACTTGCGAGCCTTCTAGGCCCAACCGTCTTGAACGCAAAGCAATCTGCGCGCCGCTTTCTTCGCCGGTCACATACAAAGTGCTCTGCCCCGCCCGCTGCAATGAATCCAGCGCTTGCAAAAGCAATGTCGATTTGCCAATGCCCGGGTCGCCGCCAATCAGCACCACACCGCCTTCCACAATGCCGCCGCCCAGCACCCTGTCAAGCTCTTCATGGCCGGTGGGCGTGCGCTGCATGTCGGTGGCATCGATGTCGGCCAGCGGGGTCACTTCAGACGCTTTGGCCAGCCCCACGTACTGCTGGCTGTAGCGGTTTTTGGTGGGTGCCGAGTTGTCGGCCGCGCCTTCAATCAGTGTGTTCCAGGCGTTGCAGCTTGGGCATTTGCCCAGCCATTTGGGGCTTTGCCCGCCGCACTCGGTGCAGGTGAAGGTGGTTTTGTCTTTGGCCATGGGTAGATTTTACTGGTTATATTCACAGCTACTACATCAACCAGAAATTCATCAAAGTAATACAATAAATGCTTGTACTACTCGGAGCGCGCTATGACACCTGCACTTACCGTTAAAAGCCAAGTCACCATACCAAAAGCCATCCGTGATTATCTGGGTATCGGACCCGGAGCCCGCATTACTTTTGAACCGCTTATGGACGGCCGTGTAGCGATCACCAATGCAGATAAGTCTGCCAGACGCAAGCTCGCTATTGATCCGGTTGATGCGTTGATAGGCAGCGCAACGCGCAAGATCAGCACCGACGAGTTGATGCGTTTGACCCGAGGTGACGACTGGAACAAGCCGTGATTTTGGTGGACTCCAATGTCTGGATTGACGTGATGTCGCGCGACCCGGTTTGGCTGGATTGGTCTGTTTCACAGATCAAGCTCGCCCGTCTAAAAGACGGCATCGCCATCAACCCGGTGATTTACGCTGAAATTTCTGCCTCTTTTGACAGCATCACCGCACTCAACGACTACCTGCGCCCTTTAAAGATCAAGAACACAGGCTTTTCTGACCAAGCTGCGTTTTTGGCAGGTCAAGCCTTTTGGGCCTACCGCCAGCGCAAAGGCGCAAAGACAGGTGTGCTGCCAGACTTTTTCATCGGCGCGCAAGCTCAGGCTGAAAACTGGACTTTGTTGACCCGCGATGCGGCTCGGTATAAAACTTATTTCCCCGAGGCTAAGTTGATCTGCCCTGTTTGAATATTGAAACAACCATGCAAACACCCGTCAACCTTTTCAAACAAGCACTTCAAAACAAACAAGCGCAAATCGGCTTGTGGCTGGGCTTGCCAGACAGCACGGCGGCAGAAATTTGTGCAGGCGCTGGCTTTGACTGGTTGCTGATTGACGGCGAGCACGCGCCCAACGATTTGCGCAGCATCTTGCAGCAATTGCAAACCATTGCGGGCTACCCAGGCGTGCATGCCATTGCCCGGGTGCCGATGGGCCACGGCCATGTGGGTGAAATGTTGATCAAGCAGTATTTGGACTTGGGCGTGACCACGCTGTTGGTGCCGATGGTGGACACCGAAAGCCAAGCCGCGGCAGTGGTGCGTGCGGCGCGTTACCCGCAGCCTGGTGAAAAAATCGAAGACAGGGGCGGCCCGGCGTACGGCACAAGAGGCATGGCAGGCGCGCGCGCTTCACGCTATGGCCGCTACCCCAATTACGCGCTTGAGGCCAATACGCAGGTTTGCGTGCTGGTGCAGGCCGAAACTCAAACTGCCCTCGACAACCTTGACGCGATTGCAGCGGTTGAAGGCGTTGATGGCGTGTTCATTGGTCCAGCGGATTTGTCGGCGTCGATGGGCTACGTGGGGCAGCTCACGCACCCTGCCGTGCTGGCGGCAATTGAAGGCGCCATAGCCCGCATCAACCGCGCTGGCAAAGCCGCCGGTATTTTGACGACAGACGAAACGCTGGCCAAGCATTACCTGGAACTAGGCGCGCTGTTTGTTGCGCTCGGGTTAGACACCCACCTGCTGGCCAAGCACACCAGCGCATTGGCCAGCAAATTTAAACCCAGTCTGGTCACCCAGCCCGCTGGCAAAATTTATTGATTGGGCAATTGATCGCGGTGTGCCCGGCAACATTAAATGCTATTTAATTAATAGCTGCTTGCGCCCGTATTTATTGGTTTTTAATCGATTTTTATACTCAGAACGGCCTGTTTTTAGGCAATAAGTCGATTAGGGAAATGATGAAAGTATGTATCTACGGCGCAGGCGCCATTGGCGGCTGGATAGGCCACGGCTTGGCGCGCACGGGCTGTACTGTCAGCGTGATTGCGCGCGGCGCGACGCTTGATGCACTACAGCAGCACGGCCTGCGCTTGAGTCACTCGGGCGAAGTAACGGCGCAAGCCGTTCAAGCCGCTCAGTCGCCTGCCGACTTGGGCGTGCAAGACCTGGTCATCATCAGCGTGAAAGCGCCATCGCTCGTGCAGGTGTCTGAGCACATCGCGCCGCTGATCGGGCCAAACACCGTGGTGATGACCGCTATGAACGGCGTGCCGTGGTGGTTTTTGAACGACTTTGGTGGCGCGTTTGCCAATCGCAGCCTGGCATCTACCGACCCACACGGCGCCATTGCGCGCGTGATTGCGCCGCAGCACGTCATTGGCTGCGTGGTGCACGCCAGTTGCTCAACGGACAGCCCCGGCATAATACGCCACCACTTCGGCAACAAGCTGATCATTGGCGAGCCTTCAGGCGAAAAAACCGCGCGTGTGCAGCAACTGGCAGCGCTGTTTGATAAGGCCGGTTTTGAGGCCGTGCTGTCTGAACAAATTCAAAAAGACATCTGGTTCAAGCTGTGGGGCAACATGACGGTGAACCCCGTCAGCGCGCTGACCGGTGCCACTACCGATCTGATTTTGAACGACGAATTGGTGCGCGGCTTTATTTCAAGCGTGATGCTTGAAGCCAAAGAAATTGGCGCGCGGCTGGGCATCATCATCGACCAGCAGCCCGCAGACCGCCATGCGGTCACGCTCAAATTAGGCGCGTTTAAAACATCGATGCTGCAAGATGTTGAGGCGGGCAAAGCGGTAGAGCTTGATGCGCTGGTGACTGCAGTTAAAGAGCTGGGTGCGCTGACCCAAGTGCCCACGCCCTTTACCGATGCCTTGCTTGGGCTTAGCCGACTACAGGCGCGGGTGCGCGGGCTGTACCCCTAGGTGGCACGCATGTTGCACGTAGGTGAGCAGCGCAACTTTCAGCGCCCCGCCCCAAACTGTGCGACATTTAATTCACGTTATTTTTCACAAGGCTCGTTCATGTTTAAACCCACCAAACTGCTT
>JANMWH010000336.1:0-3034 GCA_031393945.1 Polaromonas sp.
ATGCCAATATCAAAGTAGCCGTGGTAGACGATGTCGTTGCCGTCTACAGAGGCGTTGAGCATCGGAAACTTCTTAAGGGCATGCACTGCTGCTTTGACAAAAAAGCTCATGAAGCCAATCTTCACGCCGTGCTCTTTTTCAAACTTTTCCTGGAAGCGCTTGCGCATGTCCATCAGCGGGGCCATGTTGACTTCGTTAAACGTGGTCAAGATGGCATTGGTTGATTGCGATTGCAAAAGACGCTCAGCGATACGGGCGCGCAGGCGGCTCATCGGCACGCGCTGCTCGGGCCGGTCGCCCAGGTCTGCGGCCTTTGCGGGGCTGGCGACCTGCGGCAATAAAGTCGCGGGCGCAGCGGTTGGTATTGGGCCGGCCGCTGCAATCTTAGGAGCAGCTGGCGCAGAAGCGGCAGCCAGTACGTCACCTTTAATTACGCGGCCATCTTTTCCGGTGCCTGCGACTGAGCCAGCGGCCATGTTGTTGTCCGCCATCAGCTTGGCGGCGGCTGGCATGGCAATGCCGGCCATAGAGCCGCCCGAAACGGCCGCGGGTGCGGCAGCTGCAGCGGGGGCTGACGCAGCAGCAACCGAAGCTACGACAGGCGCAACAGCAGCACCCGCCTTTCCTTCTGTGTCGATGCGCGCAATGACTTGCTCAGCGGCAACCGTTGCACCATCTGCAACGACCAGCTCAACGAGCACGCCAGCCGATGGCGCAGGTACTTCAAGCACGACTTTGTCGGTTTCAATTTCAATCAATATTTCGTCGACCGCAATGGCGTCGCCGATTTTTTTCTTCCACTGCAGCATGGTGGCTTCTGCCACCGATTCGGACAACTGGGGAACTTTGACTTCTACTATGGCCATGATGATTCTCTTTTGTATTTTTTAGGGGCAGCACGCACCTCGTGCACGCCTGTTGGTTGGGTCAGCAGCTATTTGATGAGCTCTACTTGGTCAGCACAAAGCCCTTGAGCTTGGCAAATGCGCCATCCACCAGCGCCTTTTGCTGCTCTTGGTGTAGATGGGAGTAACCCACCGCTGGCGAGGCCGACGCGGCTCGACCCGAGTAACCCAGCTTTTGCCCTTCATGCATGTTCTCGTGGATGTAATGCTGCACAAAGAACCAGGCGCCCTGGTTTTGCGGCTCGTCCTGGCACCACACGATGTCGACCGCGTTGGGGTATTTTTTCAGCTCTGCCGCAAACGCTTTGTGCGGGAACGGGTACAACTGCTCAACCCGCAACAGCACGACATCATCGATTTCTTTTTCCAGACGCTTGCGGGCCAAGTCAAAGTACACCTTGCCTGAACAAGCCACAATCCGCTTGACCTTGTCGGCTTTTTTAATCACCTGCTCGTTATTTTCAGGAATGACAGTTTGAAAACCGCCTTTGGTGAATTCGCTCAGCGGCGATGCGGCGTCTTTCGCGCGAAGCAGCGACTTCGGCGTCATGATGATCAAAGGCTTGCGCAAATTACGCACCATTTGCCGACGCAGAATATGGAAAATCTGGCTGGCGGTAGTTGGCTGCACCACCTGCATGTTGGTGTCAGCTGACAACTGCATGAAGCGCTCTAGCCGCGCCGATGAATGCTCGGGGCCTTGGCCTTCATAGCCGTGCGGCAACATCAAGGTGATGCCATTCACACGGCCCCATTTGACTTCACCAGACGCAATGAACTGGTCAATCACCACTTGCGCGCCATTGGCAAAGTCGCCAAACTGAGCTTCCCAAATCACCAGCGTGTTCGGGTCATTCGATGCATAGCCGTATTCAAACGCCAGCACGGCTTCTTCACTCAAAATTGAGTCGATGACAACAAACGGTGCCTGGTTTTCTGTCACGTTTTGCAGCGGCACGTAGGTGCCGGTGTCAAACTTTTCGCGATTCTGGTCATGAATCACAGCGTGGCGGTGCGTAAACGTGCCGCGCCCGCAATCTTCGCCAGACAAACGCACGGCATAGCCGCTGGCCACCAGCGAGGCAAACGCCATGTGCTCACCCATGCCCCAATCGACTGGAATGTCGCCCCGGCCCATTGCGGCGCGGTCGTCATAAACTTTTTTGACCAGCGCATGTGGCGTCACCGTAGCCGGGATGGTGGTGATTTTTTCAGCCAGGCGTTTCCACTCGGCCATTGGGATGGCCGTGTCGCCGGCGTCGGTCCACTTTTTGCCCAAGTAGGGTGCCCAGTCGACTGCGTATTTGCTTTTGAAGTTGGTCAGCACCGGGTCAAACGTGCTTTTGCCAGCGTCGAGCGCGGCCCGCGTGGCTTTAACCATATCGTCGCCCAGCGTGTCGCCCATGCCCTGCGCGGCCAGCTTGTCGGCGTACAACTTGCGCGTGCCGGGGTGAATCGCAATTTTTTTGTACATCAGCGGCTGCGTCATGGCCGGTGTGTCTTGCTCGTTGTGGCCGAGTTTTCTGAAGCAAATGATGTCCACCACCACGTCTTTGTGAAATTCCATGCGGAAATCTAACGCCAACTGCGTAGCCAGCACCACCGCCTCAGGGTCATCGCCGTTAACGTGCAGTACCGGTGCGTCAATCATCTTCACCACGTCAGTGCAGTACAGCGTAGAGCGGCTGTCGCGCGGGTCGCTGGTGGTAAAGCCAATCTGGTTATTGATGACGATGTGCACAGTGCCGCCGGTGGAGTAACCACGGGTTTCGGCCAGCGCGAGCGTTTCCATCACCACGCCCTGGCCGGCAAAGGCGGCGTCGCCATGCACCAGGACGGGCAGCACTTGCAAGCCCTTGGGGTCGGCGCGGCGGTCCATGCGGGCGCGAACCGAGCCTTCAACCACGGGGTTCACAATTTCCAAATGCGACGGGTTGAACGCCAATGTCAAATGCACCGGGCCGCCGGGCGTGGTCACGTCCGAGCTAAAGCCCTGGTGGTACTTCACGTCGCCGCTGGGCAGGTCTTCAGGCGCGGTGTGGTCGAATTCAGCGAACAAATCTGCGGGTACTTTGCCAAGCGAATTCACCAGCACATTCAAGCGGCCTCGGTGTGCCATGCCGATCACG
>JANMWH010000353.1:0-8665 GCA_031393945.1 Polaromonas sp.
CTGCGATTGCAACCATGCCAACGCAGCCAACGATTGCGCAATCGCCTCTTGCGGGGGAGTGGTGCGGGACTTGAGCGCTACCACCACCGCGTCAACATCAGCATTCAATGGCGAAGTCGGCACGCCAATGGTTTGCACCACGCGCATACCGGCGCGGACTAAATTGTTTGCAAGGTCGCTGGCGCCGGTGAAGTCATCGGCAATGCAGCCTAAAAAAATCTGCGACATGCCGGTTTAATTCACAATAGAGCGCGCGATGGCCCGCGGGTTCTCGCGCACATAGGCGCGAATAATCTGCTCAAAATCATCATCGCTTTGCAGGCCCAATGCATTGGCGCGCGGAGTTTGTATGTTGCCTGGCCACGTGTTGACTATTTTTTCAATCGCCGGGTCGGCCCGCCAATCTAGCAACGCGGTGGCTGCAGACCCAGCTACCCGCTCTAGTGCTTGCGCCATCGCGCCAACAGTCGTCATCAAGCCCGGTAGCGTCATCGCGGTGCGTGGCCCCCACTGCGCAGCGCTGGTCTGTGCTGCGCACAGCAGCCCTTCAATTGCGCGGGCGGGCGATGCCAGTGCGACCGGCGTGTTGGGCTGCACCGGGCAAACAGCCCGCACGCCTGCCAGCGGCTCGCGAATCATTCCGCTTAAAAAGATTGACGCGGCGCCGTTGGGCTTGCCCGGGCGAACGGACACCGTCATCAGGCGCACGCTGCGGCCATCGACAAATCCTCTGCGGGCATAGTCAGCCACCAATTGCTCGCCAATGAATTTTTGTATGCCGTAGCTGCTTTGCGGCGTTGGCAACGTAGCATCGCCCAACACGGCAGGCAAGGGCTGCTGCGCTGAGTGGCCAAACACGGCCAGCGAGCTTGAAAACACCAGCACCGGCCGCGTGCCGAGTTTGCGGCAGGCCTCCAGCAGCATGCGCGTGGCGTCAACATTGCTTCGCATGCCAAGGTCAAAGTCAGCCTCGCATTCACCACTGACGGCGGCGGCCAAATGAAACACCAGCGATGTGTCAAGAGCCAATAATTGCCCGCCCTGCAATTGGTCATATAAATCGCCTGCGATGAAAACTACGCGTGGGTCATTCCGCAAATCGTCTGGCGGCGCCACACGGTCGGCCAGCGTCAAGCGCTCAATAGCTTGCGGCGAAGCGCCAGCCAAAGACAACGAATCCATGGCCAGCAAGGTGCGTGCCAAGCGCACCCCCAAAAAGCCGCAACCGCCGGTGATCAAAATGTTCATTGATGAACCCTGGGGGGAGTATTGAAGAGCTTCATGATGACTGGGTTGTTGCCTTGGGCAAACTGATGCCGGGGAAGATCTTGATAACTGCGCTGTCGTCTTCATCAGCAAAGCCTGCGGTGGATGCCTGCATAAACAGTTGGTGCGCGGTAGACGACAGCGGCAACGGAAACTTGCTGGCACGCGCCATGTCCAGCACCAGCCCCAAGTCCTTGACGAAAATATCTACCTTTGATAGCGGCGTGTAGTCCCCTGCCAACACGTGCGCCATGCGGTTTTCAAACATCCAGCTGTTGCCAGCGCTGTGGGTGATGACTTCGTACAGCGCGGCCGCGTCAACCCCCTCACGCAGGCCGAGCGCCATTGCCTCGGCCGCAGCCGCAATGTGTACGCCTGCCAGCAATTGATTAATGACTTTGACTTTGCTGCCCGCGCCAGCTTTGTCGTCCAACTTGTACAGCGTACCTGCCATGGCGCGCAAAAAGGGTTCGGCCACCGCGTAGGCCTCAGGTTTGCCTGCGCTCATCATGGTCATCTCACCGCTCGCCGCGCGAGCTGCGCCACCTGAAATCGGTGCGTCGATATACAAAATACCGAGTGCAGCGAGGCGCGCTTCAAGAGCAATTGACCAATTAGGGTCCACGGTAGAGCACATCACGAACACGCTGCCGGGTGCCATGGCGCTGGCACAGCCCTGCTCGCCAAACAGCACGCTTTCGGTTTGTGCAGCATTCACGACGACCGAAACAACCACACTGCACTGGCCGGCCAACTCCGAAGGAGAGGCACATGCGGTTCCCCCACCCAATGCAAAGGCTTCACCCGCTTCGCTGCGCACATCAAAAACAAAGGGCACATGCCCCGCTCGACGCAGCGATTGCGCCATGCCGCTGCCCATGGCGCCCAAGCCGATCAGGCCCACTTTTTTAGTCATGGTTACTTCTTTACTATTGAGTGATTTTAAAAAAGCTGCCGAATGCGTCGCACCGCCATGAAGCGATGAAGAGTCGCAGCCGATGCCTAAATTTATTCGCGCCGCAGGCCTCATAACCGTGGCCGATCGGTCGCCATCAAAGAGTTGTCAGGGCTCAACCAGGATAAAGCATCGATCCATGTTTGCTTGCGGCGATTTGCAGACTTTACAACACGCGCCAGGCCATCGCAGGCCGCACGAGCCCAAAGAGGTTGCTGCGCAAATACGTCTGTAGCCAGAAGAAAACGGCTATCTGGCGCGGCGTTCGTTATGTAAAACACACCGATGATTCACCCGTGGTATGACACGTCAAACGTCCATCGTCCTACAGCCAGGCTGCGTCTGCGCTGGTTTCGGCAATGCGCCGCGGCACCTATTCTGAAGTTGTGGGGTTTGGCTTTCGCCTCCCCGCAGAGTCTTGTGACTTACCACAAGACTTTGAGGAACCCCTCGACAACCATTTAAGGAATCTGAAATGAAATACACAACCACGTCGCTGTTAGTGAGCGCGTTGCTGGCCGCATCCGGCTTTGCCGCCGCCCAAACCCCCACCGCCCCGGCTACACGTGCTGACGTCAAGTCAGAAATCGTCCGCCCGAGCACAGGTACGCCGCCCACGAGTTTGAGCGAGCCACCGAAGCCTGGCACCAAGTCAGACACCACTCGCGCCGAAGTGAAGTCAGACGTGGTGCGTCCGGACGCATCTACCCCACCAAAAAACCTGAGCGAGCCACCGAAGCCAGGCACCACATCTAACACCACCCGCAGCGCTTCCAAGGGTGGCGTTGACCGCACCGACCGCGAGTTGAGCACTGGCGAAAAAGCGCCCGCCCTCAAGCCAACTGCCGGCTACGCCAAACGCAAAGCGATGCGTGACGAGCGCCGCGCCATGAACAAGTCGAAGAAAGACATGAACATGAAAAGCAGCAGCTCGGCCACGCCGACTCCCGAAGCACCGATGAACAAGTAAGCTGCCATCAGCAAAGCCGACCGAAGTAGGTCAGCAGATTAAAAGCCCGCTTCGCAAGAATCCGGGCTTTTTTGTTGTGCCAAATTGTCGTACTGAACGACGCTGTGCCGTCGCTATTTTGGTCTTGGCCTAACCAGACCCCTATCTGGCTGCGACAAGTTGCCCGCCCGCAAGGCCTTGACTGCGTTGGCCACTGCACTGGCTACGTTTCGGACTTCAGCTTGTACCGCTTTGTCCTTGTCGAGTGTGTCGTGGCTGGTGGCATAGGGCTCGTAATAGCCGATGAAGCGATCAAGCTTGGACTGAACACCCGCGTCGACCATACCCATCCATTCAAGCCAGTCGCAGAGCGCGCGGCGCGTGCCCTCAATGCCCGCCACATCGCCGTGCACCACTACCCCGTAAGCTCGGCCGCTCAGGTGTTTGGGGTAGTCCCAGCCTTTAAGCTCCAGCGCCTTCGCTGCAGCCGGGTCTTTGCCATGGGTAGCAGACGGGTCGGGGTTGCCGCCGTCAGCGCAGACCAAGCGGTCAATCATGAGTTTCAACGGGCTGGGCGACTGGTACCAATAGACGGGTGTCACGATGATGATGCCGTGCGCCGCCGCCCAGCGCTCATAAATTTCAGCCATCCAGTCGCTGGTTTGGCCCTGCCCATGGTTCGGGTAACAACTGCAAGGCCAATGGCACAGCGGCATGGCAGTTGATGCGCAGCCCTTGCAAGGGTGAATGTTGAGGTGGTAGCTGGAGTTCAGCAGGCTTAAATCGAGCAGGTCGACTTCAATACCCGCTTTGACGAGGGTAGTCTTAGCAGTATTTGTAAGGCGCCATGATTTCGAGATTTCTCCGGGGCAAGTACCATCGTTTCGAGCAGAGCCGCAGATAAGCAGCACGCGTGAAGGGCTGCCTTTTTTCTTCTGTGTTGCCTCGGCTTTTTCAATCCGCTTTCTTGTCTCAAGCCATTCAACCGACAGGTCGTAGCTGGGGTCGGCATAGCCCGGCCCTGCCTTGCTGGTGACGGGCGCTTTGCGGCCTTCTTTGTAGGCATCCCAGGCAACCGCTTCTAGCCGGGCGAGTGCGTCAGCTTCAGGCTTGAACGCCGGGTCCATGAACGATTCCATGAAGCGGCCGTGAAATATTTTGCGGGATAAAACCGGTGGCGCTTGACCAGTTCGGACGGTGGGTTTTGTAGTCATGTCGCGAGTTTATGCAGCCTGCAATGGCAGTTAATCAAAACGGCATTTCGTCCTACGACCGGTCGGGAAGCGCCTAAAAGTTAATGCGGATCCAGGCTTTAGTTGCAAGAAGTCGTCGGGCTTGATTTGAGAATTTGATCGTGAGGGGTTTGGCGCAAACGCATTGCGGCGGCAGTCAATACAATATGCATAGCTTGTCGGGGTGCCCAAAAGAGTTGGGCTGAGATCACTTGTTGAAAAGTGAGACCCGCTGAACCTGATCGGGTCCGCATCTTGTTGGTCCCCGCGTAGGGAACAACGCTTTTGACTCCGTCAGTTCCTTTCTAGCGAAGGCGGCGGGTTCTCCAGGCAGGCTTTTTATGACCTGCACTTTTACGGAGCACCCGCCATGACAAAAACTTCGCTCACTGTTGACACCGCTGACCTCACTAGCCGCATCACACGTACGCCGTTTCCCGGCTCGCGCAAGATTTACATTGAGGGTTCGCGCCCCGACATTCGCGTGCCTTTCCGTGAGGTGTCGCTGACTGACACGCTCGTGGCTGAAGGCAAGGAGACCCGCCGCGAAGCCAACCCCCCGCTGCGTTTGTTTGATGTCTCGGGCGTGTACACCGACCCGGATGTTGCGATTGACGTGACACGCGGCCTCCAACCCTTGCGCGGTGCGTGGATCAACGAGCGGCAGGACACCGAAGCACTCGATGGCATCAGCAGCGCTTATGGCCGCGAGCGCCTGAACGACCCGGCACTTGCCGCGCTGCGCATGTCGCACGCCCCTGTCCCCCGCCGTGCCAAGCCCGGCATGAACGTGTCGCAAATGCATTACGCCCGCAAAGGCATCATCACCCCCGAGATGGAATACATCGCCATCCGCGAAAACCTGGTGCGCGCGCAACTGGCCGAGCGCCTGGCCACTGAACGTATGCCGAAAAAAGGGCATTCGTTCAATGCGTCCATCCCGGAACAGATCACTGCCGAGTTTGTGCGCGATGAAGTCGCACGCGGCCGTGCGGTAATCCCCAACAACATCAACCACCCAGAAAGCGAGCCAATGATCATTGGCCGCAACTTTTTGATCAAAGTCAACGCCAACATTGGCAACTCTGCTGTTACTTCAAGTATCGAAGAAGAAGTTGACAAGCTGGTCTGGTCGATTCGCTGGGGTGCAGACACGGTGATGGATTTGTCGACCGGTGACAACATCCATGAAACGCGTGAATGGATCATGCGCAACTCGCCTGTGCCGATTGGCACCGTGCCGATTTACCAGGCACTTGAGAAAGTCAATGGCAAGGCCGAAGATCTGACTTGGGAAATCTTTCGCGATACCTTGATTGAGCAAGCCGAGCAAGGCGTGGACTACTTCACCATCCACGCGGGTGTGCGCTTGGCTTATGTACCGCTGACAGCGAACCGTCTGACGGGCATCGTGTCACGCGGCGGCTCCATCATGGCCAAGTGGTGTTTGTCGCACCACAAAGAAAGCTTTTTGTACGAGCACTTTGAAGATATTTGCGAGATCATGAAGCAGTACGACATCTGCTTTTCGTTGGGCGATGGTTTGCGCCCCGGCTCGATTGCCGACGCGAACGACGAAGCGCAATTTGCCGAACTGCATACGTTAGGCGAGCTGACGCAAATCGCGTGGAAGCATGACGTGCAGGTCATGATTGAAGGCCCCGGCCATGTACCGCTGCAGCTGGTCAAAGAAAACGTTGACAAGCAATTGGAAGCTTGCTTTGAAGCGCCGTTCTACACACTCGGACCTTTGATTACCGACATTTCGCCCGGCTACGACCACATATCGTCTGCCATGGGTGCGGCCAACATTGGCTGGTACGGCGTGGCCATGCTTTGCTACGTGACGCCGAAAGAACACCTTGGTTTGCCAAATCGCGACGACGTGAAGCAAGGCCTGATTGCCTACAAAATTGCCGCGCACGCAGGTGATTTGGCCAAGGGCTACCCGGGTGCGCAGATGTGGGACAACGCGGTGAGCAAAGCGCGTTTTGAATTCAGGTGGGAAGACCAGTTCCGCCTGGCGATTGACCCGGACACCGCCATGAAGTACCACGACGAAACGTTGCCGAAAGAAAACGCCAAGGTGGCGCACTTTTGCTCGATGTGCGGCCCGAAGTTTTGCTCGATGAAAATCTCGCAAGAGGTGCGCGAGTTTGCGCGGCTGAATCCCTCTACTACGACACTCGCCCCCGTACCAGGCGTAATTGCGATCAAGCAGATTGACAACGATTTGCAGGTGAAAGCCAAAGAGTTTCGTGAGGGTGGGAGCGAGATTTATTCTTGACATGACACCACTGCACATCGGCATAGCGGGCGCAGGCCTGGCAGGCCGCTTGCTGGCCTGGCGGCTGGCCCGCGCAGGTGCCAGGGTGAGTTTGTTTGACGCGCAAAGTCGTGATGACTTGACCAGCGCGTCACAAACCGCTGCTGCTATGCTGTCACCGCTGGCTGAGCTGGCTGTGTCTGATGATGCGGTGTTTGAATTGGGGCAGCGGTCTTTAGCGCTGTGGCCGCAGTGGCTGGCGGAAATGACCACACCGGTTTACTTCAGGCAAAACGGCACGGTAGTGGTGGCCCACACACAAGATGGCGCGTCGCTTGAGCATTTCAGCCGCCTGTTACACCACAAGTTACCCGAGGCATGCAAAGGGCAAGTGCAAACGCTTGACGCAGCAGCGCTTGCGCAGGTCGAGCCCACATTGTCTGGTCGCTTTAGTGGCGGCCTGTTTCTGGCGGGCGAAGGGCAACTGGCCAACGACCAACTGATGGCGGCGCTGGCGACAGAGGTTGATCGGCTGGGTGTGCAGTGGCATGAAGAGCAGGCTGTTGAAGCGCTTGAACAGAAGGCTATCGTTTGTGCCGGCCAAAAGCATGCGTTCGATGTGGTGGTCGACGCACGTGGCGTCGGCAGTAAGTTAGCTTTACCGAAACTGCGTGGTGTACGCGGCGAGGTGCTGCGGGTTGAATGCAAAGGCATCACACTGCAGCGCCCCGTGCGCTTGATGCACCCGCGTTACCAGCTGTACGTAGCGCCCCGTCCGAACAGTGAGTTTGTTGTCGGCGCAACCGAGCTGGAATCGGAGGACACAGGCCCCGTCACGGTGCGTTCGGTACTTGAATTGGCCAGTGCGCTGCACAGCCTGCACCCTGCCTTTGGTGAGGCGCGTATTTTGCGCATGTCTGCGGCACTGCGCCCCGCGCTTGACGACCATCGGCCTAGAGTTGAGCAATTAGGTGGCGTGTGGCATATCAACGGCTTGTACCGGCATGGCTACATGTGCGCGCCAGCACTGGTGGATGATCTGGTTGGTGCGCTGGCCCTCACCCCAGCCCTCTCCCGCCAGCGGGAGAGGGAGCGAATACGATGCATCCGATTTACTCCCTCGCCCCTCTGGGGAGAGGGTGGGGGTGAGGGGTGACTCAGCACTGGATATCCAAAAACCCATCTTCGCCGTCATCTGGACCACCACCGCCTGGACCATTCCGGCCAACCAGGCGCTTAACCTGAATCCCGATCTCGAATACGCGCTGGTCGATACCGAACGCGGCATCCTGCTGCTGGCCGCTGTGCTGGTGGAAAAATGCCTGGCACGTTATCAGCTCACCGGCACCGTGCTGGCGACGACGCCGGGCAAAAACCTCGCGCTGCTCAATTTCATGCACCCGTTCTACGATGTCGATGCAGGCTACCGGCGCTTCAGCCCGGTGTTCCTGGCCGATTACGCCACCGCCGACGACGGCACCGGCATCGTTCATTCTTCGCCTGCTTACGGCGTGGAAGACTTCAACTCCTGCATCGCCAACGGCATTGCTGCGGGCGACATCCTGAACCCGGTGCAGGGCAATGGCCGCTATGTCGATGAATTGCCGCTGTTCGGCGGGCTGAACATCTGGAAAGCCGCGCCGCTCATCATTGAAAAGCTGCGCGAGCATGGCCGCCTTTTTGCCACGCAGGACATTCTTCACAGCTACCCGCATTGCTGGCGCCACAAGACTCCGGTGATCTACCGCGCCGCCGCCCAGTGGTTTATCCGCATGGACGAGGAAGCGCCCGGCTCGCAAGGCGTTTTCCCCAAGGACAAGGCGAGCCAGACCCTGCGCCAGATGGCATTGGCCGCCATAGACGAAACCCGCTTTTATCCCGAAAACGGCAAGTCCCGGCTGCAGGGAATGATTGCCGGCCGGCCCGACTGGTGCATCAGCCGCCAGCGAAACTGGGGCGTTCCGCTGCCCTTCTTCATCCACACCGCCACCGGCGAG
>JANMWH010000365.1:0-3122 GCA_031393945.1 Polaromonas sp.
GGTGACTTTGCGTTGAGCCTGCCGGTCAAAAGCACCACTGCGCTGCAAGGCGCAGCGTTTCAGGCGGCGTTTGACGCGTCGCCGAAATCACTTAAACCGGATGCAAGCCAGGTTGAGGTGGCTGGCAACACGATCAAAGTCGCTCTCAGCGGTCTGCCCGCCGCATTGACCGGCAAAACGCTGGCGTTTTTCCCTGAAACCGGCAGCGTGATTGAACCCGCAGCGCAGTGGACGCAAGCCTGGCAAGGCAATGTATGGACGGCGCAAATCCCGTTGTCTGGCCAGCGCACCGAAAGCCCTGCGGTCATGCCGGTAGTGGTGGCGCTGGATAAAACTGCTTACCGGATTGAAGCCCCGGTCAAAGGCGAGTGGCCAAAAGTCGCTGCTGCCGCGCAGGTGCCGCCCGCGCTTGAAGCCGCGCTCAAAGCCAACGCCAGCAGCGGCGCCGCGCCAATACAAGTTAGCACCACGCCACTGACTTTTTGGGCGGCACTGCTGGGCGCACTCATTGGCGGCATGATTTTGAATTTGATGCCCTGTGTGTTTCCCGTGCTGGCCATCAAGGTGGTGAGCTTTGTGAACGTTAAAGACCAGCGCACCCGCGTGGCCACCGGGCTGGCTTACACAGCCGGTGTCACGCTGTCGTTTTTAGCACTCGGCGCGCTGTTGCTGGGCCTGCGCGCGGCGGGTGAACAACTGGGCTGGGGCTTTCAATTGCAAAGCCCGGCTGTGGTGGCTGGGCTGGCCGTGCTGTTCACGCTGCTGGGGTTGAACCTGGCGGGCTTGTTTGAATTTGGCAGCTTTCTACCCAGCCGCGTGGCCAGCATGCAGGCCAAAAACCCGACGATTGATTCGTTTTTGTCTGGCGTGCTGGCCACGGCTATTGCATCGCCGTGCACCGCGCCTTTCATGGGCGCGTCGTTGGGCTATGCCTTAGGTTTGCCCGCCGTGCAAGCCCTGGCTGTTTTCGCTGCCATTGGTTTGGGCATGGCGTTGCCTTATTTGGCGGCCAGCGCCGTACCAGCCATTGCGCGCGCCCTGCCGCGCCCGGGCGCGTGGATGGTTACGTTTAAACAGTTGATGGCCTTCCCCATGTTTGCCACCGTTGCCTGGCTGGTGTGGGTGCTGGGCCAGCAGAGCGGTATCAATGGCGCGGGCGCGCTGCTGGGCGTGCTGGTGTTGATGGCGTTGAGCATTTGGGCGCTGACATTGAAGGGGCGTGCGCGCACTGTGATTGCTACGCTTTCAATAGCTGCTTGCGCCGCATTTATATGGTCTACAGGCCAAAACATTACTAAAATACAAGAAGGTAATGTTGCACAAGCTTCGTTGAGTACCGGCTGGCAAGCCTGGGAGCCAGGCCGCGTCGACCAGCTAACGGCTACCGGTCAAAGCGTGTTTGTTGACTTCACCGCCGCCTGGTGCGTCACCTGCCAGTACAACAAGAAAACCACGCTGAGTCACCCTGACGTATTGGCTGACGTGGCTGCCAAAAAAGTCGTGTTGCTGCGCGCCGACTGGACGCGCCGCGACCCAGCTGTAACCGCCGCTTTGACGCAACTGGGCCGCAGTGGTGTGCCCGTGTACGTGATTTACAAGCCCGGCCGCGCGCCAGTGGTGTTGAGCGAGATTTTGTCAGTGGATGATGTCAGAGCCGAGTTGGCCAAACTTTAACTTTTTAGGAGTTTTAACCATGTTGAATCGCCGAACTTTTTCTTCTTCGCTTATCTTGCCAACATTGGCCGTGGGCATGACCCAAGCGCAAGCCGCTACTGCCACCGTCGGCCAAGCCGCCCCTGACTTTACGGCGCTGGACGCGCTGGGCAAAACCCGCAAGCTGAGTGACTTCAAAGGCAAGCATGTGGTGCTGGAATGGACCAACCCCGGCTGCCCGTTTGTCGTCAAGCATTACGGCGGCAACATGCAGGCGCTGCAAAAAGAATTCACCGCCAAAGGCGTGGTGTGGCTGGCCATTGCGTCGACTGAAAAAGATAACTACGAATACTTTTCACCGGCCAAGATCAGCGGCTGGGTCAACGACAAACTGGCCAAGCCAACGGCGGTGCTGATGGACGAGTCAGGCAAGATTGGCCAGCTGTACAGCGCCAAAACCACGCCACACATGTACATCGTCAACCCACAAGGCGTGCTGGTGTACGCCGGTGCGATTGACAGCGTACCGTCTGCACGCGTCGACGACATCAAAACGGCGACCAACTACATTCGCCAAGGCTTGAACGAGGCGCTGGGCGGCAAGCCGATCAGCGTAGCATCGACCAGAGCCTACGGCTGCTCGGTCAAGTACAAAGACGCATGACCGCGCCCTCGAACAGCATCACTGACACGACCGCTGACATCGCCTATGTCTTGAGCCACTGCCGCACCATCGCGGTGGTGGGTTTGTCAGGCAACCCGGCGCGGCCCAGCTACGGCGTGGCCCAGTACATGCAGGCGCACGGCTACCGAATCATTCCCATCAACCCGAATGAAACCGACATCTTGGGCGAGAAGTGCTACCCCAGCTTAGGCGCAGCTGCTGCCCAAGGAAAGTTTGACTTGGTGAACTGCTTTAGAAACAGCGCCGACATACCGCCCATCGTGATGGAGGCCGTCGCGTTAGCCAGCCTTGCAGGCATCAAGGCGATATGGATGCAGCAGGGCATTTCACATCCAACCGCCGCAGCGGCTGCCCAAGCAGCAGGCTTGGTTGTGGTGCAAGACCGTTGCCTTAAAATCGAACATCGTTTGTTGCGATAGTGCGGCAGGCGGGGTTGGATCATTCGGTTCCCGCCCACAGTTCAGAGTTTTTAACTGTCCACAGCCATGTACGCACCTCTTCAAAACGACACCTTCCTCCGCGCGTGCATGCGCCAAGCCACCACCCACACCCCCGTTTGGCTAATGCGCCAAGCTGGCCGCTATCTGCCCGAATACCGCGACACCCGAGCCAAGGCAGGCAGCTTCATGGGTCTGGCCACCAACACAGACTACGCGACGGAAGTGACATTGCAGCCGCTAGAGCGCTACAAGTTAGACGCCGCCATTTTGTTCAGTGACATCTTGACCATTCCCGATGCGATGGGCCTGGGCTTGAGCTTTGCATTGGGCGAAGGCCCCAAGTT
>JANMWH010000427.1:0-5908 GCA_031393945.1 Polaromonas sp.
GCTCAGGGGCGATGGCGTCCAACGATGTTTCTAAAACATCAGCCGCGCTCGGGCTTTCAATATCAAAGCTCGGCTCAACAAACGACTCGTCACGAGTCTCAAAAGAATCAGTCATGTTTTTTCTCTACTTTCGCCCGCGCCGCTGCCAATTTATAAAGGCATGACGCAGAAGAACTTGCACGACCGGCTGTTGCAGATCGCTTCGTTCATGGTTAATAAAACATCAACCATCAAACGAATATGCGAATCAGGTCAAAGAATTTGCCTGAAGCGGTGACTCAATCTAAAGAGTCGACAAGTGTGAGGTAGATGTACAAATGGGTTGCACGCTGTGCCACACCAAGCCTCATAGTTTAGCACAGCTCGCGGGTTTCTACTTGGTTAGGCGTTGGCGAGTAGCAGCAACCGCACTCGTTGTCGGCTTAAAACCAACGCTAAATTGGAGGTGAAATGCTATAAATTAGGGAGCTGCTTGCGCCCATATTTATTGACTAAAACGCCAAAATAAGCTTATAAAAGCGATAATTTGCTTAGTTTAGCCACTGCACTGGCCTTCACTTCAAAAAATGCTCCCGGTAGTGCTCCAACTCATCAATCGACTCGTGCACATCAGCCAGTGCAGTGTGTTTTTGCTGCTTTTTGAAGGCGTTGTAAACCTCGGGTCGCCAGCGTTTGGCAAGCTCTTTGAAGGTGCTGACGTCAATGTTGCGGTAGTGCAGGTACGCCTCCAGCTTGGGCATGTACTTGACCAGAAAACGTCTGTCTTGGCTGATCGTGTTGCCGCAAAGCGGGGACACGCCTTTGGGCACGTATTGGCCAATGAAGGCAAGTATTTGGGCTTCAGCATCAGCGTCGGTGATGGTTGAGGCTTTTACCTTTTCAATCAGGCCGCTTTTGCCGTGAGTGCCTTTATTCCACTTGTCCATCTGGTCCAGAATTTCGTCCGACTGATGGATTGCAAGCACAGGACCTTCAATACGCGGGGTAAGTTCAGGCCCGGTGACGATGATGGCAATCTCGATCAGGCGCTCTTTTTCGGGGTCTAACCCTGTCATTTCGCAGTCAAGCCACACCAGATTTTGGTCAGATTTTTTGAGTTGGGTTTCAAGTTCGGTCATGTTGTGATTCTCGCTGATAGCCTAAACTTCTACCAATGCAAAACTATTCTTTCGTTTTCACGCTGGTGTTCGCAGCCGCGCTGGTGGTGGGCTTGCTTGTAAGGTTTTATTTGGCAACTCGACAGATCCGCCACGTGGCGAGTCACCGCGGTGCCGTGCCCACTGCATTTGCAGCGACCATCACGCTCGAATCGCATCAAAAAGCGGCCGACTACACCATCACCAAAACCCGTTTTGGCCTGCTAGAGATGGCTTTTGGTGCAGCTTTGCTGCTGGGATGGACGTTGCTGGGAGGTATTGATGCGTTAAATCAAGCCGTCAACAGCACAGGCTTGGCTGCATACGGAAGCCTGGTGCCGCAACTCGCGCTGCTTGCTTCGTTTGCCATCGTCAGCGGTGTGCTTGATTTGCCCTTCACGCTGTACAGCACTTTTAAAATTGAAGAGCGCTTTGGCTTTAACAAAATAACGATCAAATTGTGGCTGGCTGATCTGGTCAAGGGCTTGGCTGTAGGCGCCATCATCGGCTTGCCAATTGTCTCGTTGATTTTATGGTTAATGAGCAGCGCGGGAAGTTTGTGGTGGCTGTGGGCGTGGGGCGCCTGGATGGGTTTTAATTTGGCTATCTTGGTGCTTTACCCTACCGTTATTGCGCCGCTGTTTAACAAGTTCAAACCGCTGGATGACGAAACTTTGAAAGCGCGGGTCACGGCGCTGATGCAACGCTGCGGCTTTTCAAGCAAAGGCTTGTTTGTGATGGACGGCAGCAAACGCTCGGCCCACGCGAATGCATATTTCACTGGCTTTGGCGCAGCCAAACGGGTGGTGTTTTATGACACGCTTCTCAAGCAACTCAGTCCAGCTGAAGTAGATGCAGTGCTGGCGCATGAGCTGGGTCACTTCAAGCACAAGCACATTATTAAACGAATCATTGGCATGTTCGCTATGAGCCTGGTGGGTTTTGCGCTGCTGGGGTGGTTGTCGTCACAGGTCTGGTTTTATACCGGCTTGGGCGTTACGCCGAACCTTAGCGGTGCAAATGACGCGCTGGCGCTGCTGCTGTTTATGCTGGTGGTGCCGCTGTTCAGCTTTTTTGTTTCGCCCCTGTTTGCGCAGTTTTCCCGCAAGCATGAGTTTGAAGCAGATGCCTATGCCGTTTTGAAAACCGATGGCAAGGATCTGCAAAGTGCCTTGCTCAAGCTTTATCAGGACAACGCCAGTACGCTGACACCTGATCCGGTATTCGTTAAGTTTTACTACTCGCATCCACCAGCGTCTGAGCGCTTGTCCCGCATGAATTCAACGCGAATACACTCCGCCGAAAGTGCAGCATGAGCAACGCTATTCACCAAAATCGCAAAGCATTGAGCGCGACTGAAATAGTGACGCAGCTAAGCAAGCTCAATGGCGAGCAAGCTAGCGGATGGCGACTGATCGACGGCGCGCTAGAAAAAACCTACCCGTTTAAAAATTATCACGAGACGATCGGTTTTGTAAATGCGATTGCATTTATAGCGAATGCGGAAGACCACCACCCCGACCTGGCAGTGAGCTACAGCAAATGCACCGTGCGCTTTAACACGCATGATGTAAAAGGCATTTCAGTCAGCGACTTTTTCTGCGCCGCAAAAGTTGATGGGTTGCTTACTTGAGTAAGCCCCACCGTCCCGGCAGCGCAGCAGGCGCAGGCACGCAGCAAGGCTTGGAAAAAGGGTTGGTGGTGGCCGGTTTTGGTCGTCATGTCTTGGTCGAAACTCTTGAAGGCAAACGCGTTATTTGCCACCCGCGCGGGAAAAAAGGGCAAGCCTTGGTCGGCGACAACGTGCGCTGGCTGCCCAGCGAAGATGAGGGCACGATCGAGAAAATTGACGAGCGGGCCAATGTGTTTTACCGGCAAGACGAGTTGCGAACCAAATCGTTTGCGGCGAATTTGGACCAAATTTTGATCTTGATTGCAGCCGAACCTGAATTTTCGGAAAGCCAATTAACCCGCGCGCTTATAGCCGCTGAAGCCGCTGGTATCACGCCTATCATTGCGCTGAACAAAAGCGATTTGACCGAACCATTTGGCAGAGCGTGGGCCAAGCTGGCGCCGTACCGTGCCATGGGCTACCAACTGCTGCCTTTAGCCATCAAACCGAAAACCAAAGCGGATGACTCGCCTGAAAACGCTTTGCAAACCACCGCGTTGATGGCGTTGCTGAAAGCCAAGAAAACACTCGTGCTTGGCCCATCCGGTTCTGGCAAAAGCAGTTTGACCAACTTGCTCATTCCAGCTGCCAAAGTATTGACTGCCGAGATTTCGCAGGCGCTCAATTCAGGCAAGCACACGACGACCAGCACCACGCTGTATTGGGTTGATACGGATCGCGGCACCGCGCTGATTGACTCGCCCGGCTTTCAGGAATTTGGCCTGCACCACATACAGCCGATGCAACTGGCGCAACTGATGCCTGACTTTAAAGCGCATGCACAAAATTGCAAATTTTATAACTGCACGCACCTGCATGAGCCCGGCTGCGGCGTGATTTCAGAGGTTAAATCAGGCGCTGGACCAATACATATAGGCGCGAACCGCTATCGTTTATATAGTGAATTGTTTGCGGAACTATCGCAAACCCGTTACTGAAACAGCGGCGCTAGCCTAGCAATTTAGCCAGGGTTAGCAGCGCCAACAGCACCATCCACAGCACGACCGAGCGCCATACCAGCCCCACTACGCTGCGCAGATGGGCCACATCAGGCTCGCGACCGGGCATAGCTGGAGACAACAGATCAGCGCCGCCGCCGGCTGCCATGACACCCCCGGCGTCAACATTGTCGAGCGTTGCATGCAGCGCCTGGCCGCCCAGCCTGACGTTAATTGCGCCCGAGGTAGCCGCCAAAATAATGCCGTCATTTCGATTGACCACCGCTTCGGCGGCATCTGCCACCGGACCGGTTGCCCGCTGCGTATAGCTGCGCCATGCATCAATGGCGTCTTCAAAACTGCCGACCACAGCAAAGCCCAAAGCAGTGACACGGGCGGGCACAAAATCGATCACTCCCCAAGCTTTTTTGGCGGCATGCTGTAGCGCCGGGCTGGCGCCCTCGCCTGCGGCGCTTAGCGTTTTGCTTTTATGCAGCCAGTAACGTCCTACAAATTCACTCATTCGGTACATCACTGCGCCAGCTGGCCCAAGCCCGACTGCTGCCAAAATTGAAAACCAGCCGAGTACGCCAAATACATGGCGATGCGCGGCCAAAACGGAATATTCAATGACGTGTCGAATAATCTCGCTGCGGGGCAAGTCGCTGGCGTCTACCTGTTGCCAGCTGGCCAGTTGCTCCCGCGCCGCGTCTTCGTCCCCGTCTTCAAGCGCGTCGCGAATACCGGTGAAATGATGGCTGAACTGCCTGAACCCCAGCGTGATGTACAAAATGACAACGCTCCACACAAACGCCAGCAGCGGGCTCACACTCCAGAGTGCGAAATGAACCGCCAACGTCACCGCACTGGGTAAACCAACAGCGACTGCCCAGGCGATCCAGCCGTGGTGTGACTGGCCAGCATCCAGGTTGCGACTGGCCCAACGAGCCAACGCCCTGAATCCGGCATGAATCCAATTGCCGCGCGCCAACGGGCGAGCTTGCTCAATGATCAATGCAAACAAAACAGCTAAAAAGCTCATTTCCAAATCATAACGGTCTGAATCGCCAGTAGCTTCATGCAATCAAAAACCGATACAAGTTACGCAGCATGCCCGCGGTTGCGCCCCAAACAAAGCGTTCAGTCAACTGTCCATCTTCCTGCCGCACTGTGTGGTCAAGGTACGGCATGGACAGCCACTCCCGGGTGATGCCGTCGAATTCCACAGCATGTCGGCGATGATTTGCCGGGTTCATCAAATACGCCAATGGCACCTCGAACACGTCTGCCACCTCATCTGGGTTGGGCTGCAATACGAAGCCGGGCGTAACCAATGCCACTACCGGGGTAATGCTGTAGGCTGTGCCGGTGACGTAAACAGGCAGTGTGCCCAGCACCTCGGTGTGGCTACGCGGCAAACCAATCTCCTCGAGCGCCTCACGCAGTGCGGTGTCTGCGGCGTCTACGTCCGTGTCGTCCGTACGCCCACCGGGCAAAGCGACCTGGCCTGAATGCGTCGACAAATTGGTGGTGCGTTGGGTCAGTAGCAGCATCAGTTCGCTGCGCATGACCAGCGGTATGAGCACGGCAGCCGCAGCGGGCTCGCGGTTTTCAAATTTCTTTTCCACGCTGTGCTCAGGCGTCCAGATCGGTGGGCTGGCAAACCGCGTCCGCAGTGCAGCGGGGGTAAGGCGGTCAAGCGCGACGCCTTCAAGATGGTCATCAATTCCTTGAACTGGAATTGTGCGTGGATCAAATTTGGGGAGAGGTTTACTAAATTGCATGGTGATTTTGCATAAAAAAAGCCACTCCTGAGAGTGGCTTTGTTCGCGGTTTTCTTAAAACGCAAGCAACGTTTACGCTGCCTTGGCGCCCAGCTTTTCTTTAATACGGGCCGACTTGCCGCTGCGGCTACGCAGGTAGTACAACTTGGCACGACGCACATCACCACGGCGCTTGACTTCGATCTTGGCAATCAACGGGCTGTAAACCTGAAAGGTACGCTCGACGCCCTCGCCGTTCGAAATTTTACGAACGATGAAGCTGGAGTTCAGGCCGCGATTGCGTTTGGCAATCACTACACCTTCAAAAGCCTGCATACGCTTGCGGGTGCCCTCAACCACATTAACGCTGACAATGACGGTGTCGCCAGGTGCGTAAAC